>JAIRZX010000570.1 GCA_031267005.1 Deltaproteobacteria bacterium | reverse complement strand
GAGGCGGTTCAGGAGGGGGATGGGGCGCGCTTACCGCCGGGAGGGGGTTTGCAGAGGCGCCCTTTTCCCGAAGCGGCCCGTCCGTTTCGAGGCTCCGCTCCCGAATCCCGGTTTCGAGGCCCTCTCGGCCGCACGGGATTTTCCCGCGCGGGGTCCGCCTCCCGCAGGCGAGTAGTCAAGGGGGTGGACAGACCTTACTCCGGGGCGCCCCGGGCCTCCTTCGCCGGGCGCGCGCGGAAACCTTGCCCGGCAATGACTTGCCGAGGATTTCTTGTAACATGGCGGCTAAAATGCTAAAAAAGTGCCGCCCGCCGCATTTTTTGCCTTGTTGCTCCCCGGCTTCCGCGTTTCCGGTCCCGGCGGCGCCGCTTCGCCCCGCCCGAACGCGTCCCGGCCGCCCCGCCCCGCCCCGAACCTGCCCAAAGCCGCCGCGGCGGCTAGGAGATGACCACCATGCAGGCTGTCTGCCCGCATTGCAAAGCCAAGTACACCGTGACCCCACAGCACTTAGGCCAGGTCACCGTGTGCCGGACCTGTAACCAGAAGTTCACGATGACCGAGGCCCTTCCAGAGGGCGCGGCCGCGCCGCCGCCTGCGGGCGGGGCGCCCCAGGGGGGAGGGTGGCCGCCTCAGCCGGGCCAGCCTGGGCAGCCCCCACAGGCCGCTTATCCCGGCTTCCCCCCCTTTCCCGGACAGCCGCCGCTGCCCGGACAGCCCGCTTACCCCGTAATGCCCCCGTATCCGGGCCAGCCACGGGATCCCAACCCCGCGATACCCCAGCGGGCGCCGAGGGGCGGCCCCAAGGCGCCCAAGAAGCCCTCTGTGCCAGTGGCTTATTTCGTCATGTCCTTCGCGGTCCTCTGCGTTGCGGGCTACTTCGCCGTGCAGTCCATAATCACCGCGGTCGGGATGCCCGACAGGATGGCCGAGTCGAAGTTCAACCTCGTCGCCGGCTCCCTTGGCGCGATGTTCCTGTTGACTTACGTCATCGTCAGCTTCTGCCTGGTTCTCCACAACCAGGCCAAGATCAGGAAGGCGCTCATGGACAGGGACGGCGTTCCCCGCTGATGTCCTCAGGGTTCCCCTGGGGGACGAACCCCTCCGGCCGAACGCGTTAGGCGGGAAGCCGTGAAGCCGGATGCCGAAGGCCTGGGACTTGGGGGCTTGGGACCGGATGCCGAAGGCCTGTGGCTTGGGCCTTGGGACTGGAGGCCGGATGCCGAAGGCCTGTGGCTTGTGGGACTGGGGGCCGGATGCCGAAGGTCTGTGGTTTGGGACTGGGGGCCGGATGCCGAAGCCCTGTGGCTTGGGACGGGAGGCCGGATGCGCAGGAAAAGCGCGGCAGGGCCAGCCCCCTCGGCTCCGGACGCCGCCCCGTCCGTTCTGGTGAGGGAGGCGGCCGCGGAACGGTTTCGGCGCGGACGAGGCCCGACTGGCACTATCCGGGACAATCCGGGCGTAGCGGGGCCGCAAAGCCCGTCCCGCCTGGCGGGCGCTGCCGGCGCCTCGGCATTGCATCCGATCGCGGGGGAGGGGGAGAAGAGGCGGGAGGAGGCGCGTCCGCCGTTCGCCGGGGTTCCGGACCCGATTCCCGGCTTCCGGGCAGTTCCCCCCAAACGCCTTTGCCGCGCCGGGGCATGGCCGATTAGCTCCCGGCGCCTTCCCCGCTTTCCCGCGGGGAATTGGTGGCCGCCGTCCGGAGCCGGGCTGGCATTCCAGCAGGCGGCGTGGCCGCCGCTCAAGCCGTGGACGGGTACGAATGTAAATTTACTGGCCGGGCTTAAGGCTATCATCCCGAAGTTAAAAATTTCAAGTTGCCCGAAATGAGGAGTCGGCGCAAATTACTCCTTTGCCCTGCCCTTTGCCATCCATCATTTTCCGGCATGCAGACGGTCGAGTTTGATTCGGTTCCGGCCAAATACCATCAGGCCTTTTGGCGCGCCCCGTAAAGCCGCGCGGGACGAAGCGCGCCGCCCTCCGGACCTTCAAGCGGGTTCGCCCGAACCGAAGGAAACTTTCCGGTTTACCCGAACCGGGCGGAGGCTTTTTTTTACGCGCGGTCTGCGAGGAGCCTCTCCGGGAGATCTTTTTCAATTTCCTTTCCAGGAATTTCCGAAGCGGATCTTTACGCCCTGTTGAGGTTCCGGCAGGGGGAAGGCTCTCCGGCCCTGCGGCGGACGGCACGTGCGCGCTCTCCCGGCTCCTTATTTAACTACGGGCGGACCGGGCCGACGATTATCGGGCGTCCACCCGCCGGGACCCGCGCGTTGCGGTATGCTTCGGATTTTCTGTGAAATTCAGGATGCTGGAGGTTACTGCGGGACGCCTCCCGCTCGAGCGGGATCAAAGGGACGCAGACTCCGCAGGGCTTTCGACGGGAGAGTCCTAAAATCTCGTTAGCGGCTGCCGCGGCTCCGCTCCCTGGCCAGCGGCTCCGCTCCCCGGCCAGCGGCTCCGCTCCCCGGCCCCCCCGTCGGCGGCGTGCGCGTTTTGCGGGCCGCCTCGCCACGGCCGGGGCAAAGCGCGGCCGGCCCGCCGGGCTCCCCGTGTTTCCGCCAAAGGTAAGGCCGGGCTGGGGGGGGGTGTATCCAGAGCTTAGCGGGAAGCTGAAGCTGAAGCTGAAACTGAAACGAACGCGAACGGGAAAGCTAACGCGGAAGCGGAGCGGCCGGCGCGCGCTGGCGGAAAGGCGATCGGACGAGAGCTCCGGACGCATGAACCCCGGTTTGTGGTATCTTTAAGGGGCGGTTTAAGGAGGCCGCTCACGGTGCCACGCAGGACATTTCCATCGGCCTGTCCGGAAGAGCACCTGTCGACCCTGAGGAAATGGGCCGCCCCCGGCGCACCCGACAGGAGTCCGGCCGCGAGGGCCGCCGCGTTAATCGGAGTCTTCGAGGGGCTAACGTACGCGGAAGCCGTCTGCGTTGCGGGCGCGTGCGTGCGTGCGTGAAGTCAGTCAAAATTTGGAAAAGGCGCTTCGAGGCGGCCGGCCCAGACGGGATTCTCTTTTCCAGGAAGTCCGCTCCGCGTCTGCCGGACGTCCCGCAGCTGGGTAGCCCGGACGAACGACTGAAGACGCTCTTGGAGTGGGCCTCCCCGACTCCCCCTACCAGGAGCTGGCGAGCCGGGCCGCCTCCGTCCTCGGAGTCCTGACGGGGCTCTCCGACTCCGAGGCAGCCGGCTTTACGGGGGCGAAACCGGGATCGCTTCCCGTTTGGAAATTCCTCTTCGAGAGGGGCGGTCCGGAAGCGCTCCGCTTGAGGAAAGCGGACGCGTCCGGCCGGCGTTCCAGCCGTCGGCCGTCCTGCCCGGACGAGGAGCTTGCCGTCTTAAGTCAGGGGGCCATCGGCGGGGCGTCGGCGGGGCGTCGGCGGGCCGTCGGCGGGCCGTCGGCGGGGCGTCGGTCCGGGGCGCTTCCTCCGTCCTCGGGATGCTTAACGGGCTCGCCGCAACCGAGGCCGCCGTCTTTTCAGGGGCGAGCGAGCCGTCGGTCCGCCTTTGGCTCAAGACCTTCCCGGAGGGCGGCCTGGAAGCGCTCCGCAATGCCTCGCGGCTCCCGCATGTCCCTATGCCCTGCTCGGCCGAGGACAGGTCGACCTTGGAGAAGTGGTCCGCTCCGGACTTCCCCGTCAGGGAGATGGCCATCAGGGCTTCCGCCGTCCTCGGGGTGAGCGATGGGCTTTAGTGGCACGAGGCGGCCGCCGCGACGGGGGCGAGCCAGGCGTCGATCGTTCGGCGGAAAATACTCTTCGCGAAGGGCGGCCCGGAAGCCCTCCTTTTGAAGGAAAGGGGCCGGGACGGCCCGTTTCCCGCCGGAGCTTTCCCCGCCCGGAAAGGGCGCTGGCGCTTTTGAGGGAATGGGCCTCCCCCGGGGCCTCCGACGGGAAGCTGGCCCGCCGGGCCGCCTTCATGCGCGAAGGCTCGGGGGCCGTTCCCCGGCCGAGGCGGCCGAGTACGCGGGGTGCGTGAACGCCATAACGGCAAATGGTTGGGAAAAGCGCTTCACGGAGGAAGGCCCGGAAAGCCCGGAAACCCCGGAAAGCCCGGAAGGCCTCGTCGAGGCGAAACGGCCCGTGGGCGGCCCCAGGGCCGCCGTAGGGCATCACCGCCCTGAAAGGGGGCGATCTTAAGGCGGTGGGCCGCTCCGGCGGGGCCAGCGGGGCGGGCGCGGCAGGGGCCGGCGGCTCCCCCGGGGGGGGCGTCCGCAGAAAGCCTCCCAAAGCCTTGCATCCGGAAGCCCCCGGGTCCTTTCGCAGGGGTTCTGTGGCCAGCCCTGACGGGCGCCCTATGGCTTCTCAGGAAGCGCCGGGCCGGAGAGGTTCCGCAGGGTTATTCCCTTCAAAATCAAAGAAGGCCCTCAAAGGCTATCCCGGCGCCAAGTCGAGTCTCCATGGCAGGAGGATGCCTGAGCCACCGGCCCCGGGCCCGGGCCCGGGCCCGGCCCCGGCGATCCTCAGCCGCCCGGAAATTATAAAAGCACCCGAACGTTATAATGATAGTCTCGCCCTTTGGATTACGGCGGCACTACTGGGCGGGCAGAAAATGCTGGCGCCAGTACAAGCGCAGAGGCAGCCGCCTTGTTGCCGCCTTCGGACGGGCGCGTCTTCAAGCCATCAACCGGAACAGGCGGGGGGCCCGACGGCCCCGCAGCCTCCTGTTGCGGCAGGCTCTGCTTTGCCGTAGAGCCGTTGATGGCCAGACGGCAAGGCTCAACCTTGTCCGTGCTGGACGCGGCAGCTCGTCTGTTGTTTCTGCATTGGGAAATTGCCGCAACAGGTCGCCGCCTGCGGAGGCAGGGAGCGCCGCCCCGTGAACGGACGGGGAAATATGTTATTATCCGCTTGCGGTTCAAGGAGGCCGCTCCCGGTGAGCAGCAGGACGCCCCCCCCGGGCGGAGCCGAAGGACGCCTGTCGATTTTAAAAGAGTGGGCCTCCCCCGGAGCGCCCGACAGGCAGCTGGCGCGCCGCGCCTCCTACGTCCTCGCCATGCTCGAGGGATCCTCGCGGGAAGAGGCGGCGGAGCTTGCGGGGGCGAAGGGGAGCGCGGGCTGGAAATGGACGAAGCGCTACGCGGAGGGGGGGGCAGAAGGGCTTCTCGACATCCCGGCGGCCCCGTCCCCCCAGAAGGCCGGCGGACCGCCTCCACCCGCGGAAGAGGATCTGGCGCTCCTCGCCAAATGGGCCGCACCCGAGGCCCCCGACAGGGAACTGGCCCGCCGCGCGGCGGCCGTGCTCGGAATGCTCAAAGGGCAAACCCAACAGGAGGCGGGCGATTCGGTAGGCGCCAGCAGGACCGCGGCCGGGCTCTGGAAAAGGGCCTTCGCGAAAGGCGGGCCGGACGCGCTTCTGGACAAGGCCAAGCTCCCGGGCCGCCTTAAAGGGGACGAACCGCCTCCCTGCTCGGAAGGGGAGCTGGCGACCTTGGAGGAATGGGCCGCGCCCGGGGCGCCCGACAGGGCATTGGCCCGCCGCGCGGCCGTAATCCTGGGAATACTCAAAGGGCTCACGCAGGGAGAGGCCGCCGCGGCGGCGGGGGCGTGCAGGAACGCGGCCGGGGCATGGGTGGCCCGCTTCGCCTCCCGCGGGCCGTACGGGCTCCTGGGCAGGACGAATCGCCTCCGGGGAGCGCCGCCCTGCCCCGAAGAACACCTGAAGACCCTCATTGAATGGGCGGACCCCGATTCCCCGGACCGGATGCTGGCCCGCCGGGCCGCCTCCGTCCTCGGATCCCTTATGGGGCTCATGGACGCCGAGGCCGGCGCCCTCGCGGGCGTCAACAGGCAGTCGGCCGGGTTCTGGAAATTGCGCTTCGAGGCGGGGGGGCCGGAAGCCCTGGCGGGCAGGGCGCGCCTCCGGAAACGCCGCGGCCCACCCGGGGCGGCGCCCCGAACGGAGGAGGAGCTGTCGGTCTTGAGGGAATGGGCGGCGCCCGGCGCCCCGGACAGGGAGCTGGCCCGCCGGGCCGCCTCCGTCCTCGGAATCCTCGGGGGGCTCACGGCCCCCGAGGCCGCCGCGGCCTCGGGGGCGAGCCCCGCGTCTGCCTCGAACTGGACGAGGCGTTTCAAGGAATCCGGCCCGGACGCCCTCCGCGACTGGTCGCGCGGCACCAACCGCCTGATGAGCTTCGTGGAGCGGGCCGCGCCGGAGGGGAGCCTGGCCGCCCTGGAGGGGCTGGCCGCGCCCGGGGCCCCGGACAGGTCGCTGGCCCGCAGGGCCGTTTCCGTCTTGGGAGTCCTGAACGGTTTGACGCTCGCCGGGGCCGCCGAGTTCGCCGGGGCGAGCGTGACCTCGGTCGTGAGATGGATCAGGCGCTTCAGGGATTCGGGGCCGGACGGCTTAATCGATAGGCCGTTCGGCTGGCGTTTCCGGGACGTCGGGCCGCTTCCGTTCCCCTCCGAAACTGCCGTGGCGGTCATAAGGGGGTGGGCCGAACCAGGCGCCCCCGACAGGGAGCTGGCCCGCCGCTCCTCCGCCGTCCTCGGGAAGCTGGGGGGGCTTTCGTTCGCCGAGGCGGCCGGGCTCCATGAGGCGAGGCCAGAGTCGGTAGCGGTATGGATTAAGCGCTTCAGGGAGTTAGGGCCGGACGGTCTCGTCGTTATCCCGCACGCCGGGAACCGGCGGGGCGACGGGGAATCGCCCGCCGCTTCAGACGGGGATCTCGCGGCCTTGGAGGAGTGGGCCGAGCCAGGCGCCCCCGACAGGGAGCTGGCCCGCCGCGCATCAGCCGTCCTCGGGATTTTGAACGGGCTCTCTTCCGCCGAGGCAGGGGAACTGGCGGGGGCCAGCGCCAGTTTTGCCAAAAATTGGAAAAGGCGCTTCGACTGGGGCGGCTCCGCCGGGCTCGCCGACGTCCCGCGCGGCCGGAGCGCGGGTCTGCCGCGGGCCGGTTTCGAACCCTTCTTTAATGACCGGGACCTGGTTGCCCTCAAGGCTTGGACCGCCCCCGGTGCCCCGGACAAGGTGCTTGCCCGCCGCGCCGGAGCCGTCCTCGGGAGGCTTAACGGGCTTTCGTACGCCGAAGCGGCGGCCGCCGGCGGGGTGGATGAGGCGACGGTCCGGGCTTGGGCGAGGCGATTCGCGGACGAGGGCCCGGAAGGGCTCCGGAGGATGAAGCAGCCCCCCCCGCGCGGGGGGACGGACGATGACGGCTCCGAGGTTCCGCCCCGGGACCACGAAGCCGAGCTGGCGACCATAGTAAGATGGGCCGCCCCCGACGGCCCCGACAGCGAACTGGCCGCCCGCGCCTCCGCCGTCCTCGCGAGGCTTGAGGGGTTTTCGCGCGCCAACGCCGCAGCCGTCAGCGGGATTGAGCCGGCGGCGGTCACGATATGGGAAAAGCGTTTCGCCGAGGAAGGCCCTGCAGGGCTTTTGCGGAAACCGAAGCGCCGGGTCGGGCCGCGCGGCTCCTCTTACCCGTCGCCGCAGGACGCGTTTTCGGCGGGGCAGGGGAAGCCGGCCGACGGCCCGGCTCCCGAGCCAGGCAGGGAAGCGGCCGGCCCGGCTCCCGTACCCGGCAGGGAAGAGGCCGACGGCCCGGCTCCCGAGCCAGGCAGGGAAGCGGCCGGCCCGGCTCCCGTACCCGGCAGGGAAGAGGCCGACGGCCCGGCTCCCG
>JAIRZX010000562.1 GCA_031267005.1 Deltaproteobacteria bacterium | reverse complement strand
GACCCCCCCATGCCCCCGCCGTCGGCCAAGCCCGCCGCCCCCGACAAGAAGCCCGTGACGCTGAGGAACCGCGGCTACGACAAGGCCACCATCATCGGGAAGACCACCCCCGCCCCGCCCCTCCCCCACGGCGAGGGCCGTCCCGGGCGCCGCGCCGCCGCTGCTCCCCCCGCGCCCGAACTCCCCGACTTCCTCCGCAACCGGCCCCAGGCCCCGCCGCCCCCCGAGCCGCCCAGGCCGCTTCCCCTGCGCCGCCCGAAAGCCCCGACCGCGGGCATCACCCTGGTGCCGCCGCCCCAAGCCGGCCCCGAAGGCGCCGAAGGCCCCGCCGCCGGGGCCCCCGCCCACGCCCCCGGCGCGTCCGGCGAGGCTCCCCCCGCTGCGGCCGGCGAGGCCCTCTCTGCCGTTCCCGGCGCGGCCGCCGCCCCCGGCGCGGACTCCCAGCCGGCCTTGGCCGTGCCGAGCGAGGCCGCCTCCTCCGGCGGGGCCGCCTCATCCGGCGAGGCCGCCGCGTCCCCGGCCCCCTCCGCCTCCGGCGCCGCTTCCCCCGCGTCCGGGGAGCCCTCCTGGGCCGCGCCCGAGGAATCCGGCGACGGGCCCGAAGGTTCCGGCCTGGAGCTTTCCGAGCTGGGCCTGCCCCTGAGGCCCGTTCCCGCCCCGGCCCCGGGCAAGAAGATCACCCGGGAGATAGCCCAGGAGCGCTACCGCGCGGCGGTGAACATCTCCGCCGGCGACGACCGCGCCAGGGTGGTGGGCGTCAAGCACGCCTGGGCGCCCTCCGCCGCCGTCGGCGGGGAAAGGCCCCGCCCGGGCGGCCCCGGCGGGCCGGGCCGCTTCGGCCCCCCCGGAGGCCCACCGCGCCCCTACACTCCCGGCGGCCCCCGGCCCGGCGGCTACCCGCCCCGGCCCGGCGCACCTTCCGGCCCCGGCCGTCCCGGCGGCCCCCCCTGGACCCGGCCCGGCCAGCCCCCGACGGGACCGCCGCCGGAGTCCGCCGACGGCCGCAAGCGCGACCGCAAGCGCCGCGGCGGCCACGGCGAGGGCGACGACTCCCGTCCCGGCGGGGCGGGGCGCCGCCGCGAGGTCTACGTCCGGAACGACGTCTACTCCGAGGGCGACTGGGCCCGGGTCCGCAAGGGCAAGGGCAAGGGGATGAAGAAGTCCCTCCAGAAGACCGAGATAACGACGCCCAAGGCCTCCAAGCGCCGCATCAAGGTCGACGAGGCCATCTCCGTGAGCGAGCTCGCCCACCGCCTCTCGCTCAAGTCCGGCGACATCATCAAGAAGCTCATGGGCATGGGGGTCATGGCCTCCATGAACCAGTCGCTCGACTTCGACACGGCGAGCCTGGTCGCCAACGAGTTCGGCTACGAGGTGGAGAAGAGCGCCTTCGACGAGGACGAGTACTTCCAGCTCCCCGACGCCGGCCCCGCCTACGAGAAGCACGTGCGCCCGCCGGTCGTGACCATCATGGGCCACGTCGACCACGGCAAGACATCGCTCCTAGACTACATAAGGAAGTCCAAGATCCAGGAGGGCGAGGCCGGGGGCATCACCCAGCACATCGGCGCTTACCACGTGGAGGTGGGGGACCGCTTCATCACCTTCCTCGACACCCCCGGACACGAGGCCTTCACCAGCATGAGGAGCCGCGGGGCCCAGGTGACCGACATCGTGGTCCTCATAGTCGCGGCGGACGACGGGGTCATGCCCCAGACCCGCGAGGCGGCCGACCACGCCAAGGCCGCTGGCGTCCCCATCCTGGTGGCGGTCAACAAGATCGACAAGCCCGACGCCGAGCCCGACCGCATACGCCGCGAGATGGCCGAGCTGGGGCTCTCCCCCGAGGCGTGGGGCGGCACGACGGTTTTCTGCGACATCTCCGCCAAGTCCGGGCAGGGCGTCGAGGCCCTCCTCGAGATGATCCTACTCCAGGCGGATCTCTTAAACCTCGAGGCCCGCACCGAGGGCCCGGCCAGGGGCCGGGTCATCGAGGCCCGCCTCGACAAGGGGCGCGGCGCCGTGGCGACGGTCCTGGTGAACGAGGGCACCCTGAAGCAGGGCGACGCCTACGTCTGCGGCGTCCACTACGGGAGGCTCCGGGCGCTCCTGGACGACAAGGGCGAGCGCGTGGACGAGGCCGGCCCATCCATGCCCATCGAGATCCAGGGCATAAGCGGCGTCCCGCTCGCGGGCGACGAGTTCATCGCCATGACCGACGAGCGCCAGGCCCGCCAGGTGAGCCAGCACCGCCTCACCCGCCAGCGGGAGAGCACCCTCGTCAAGACCACCCGCCTCACCCTGGAGAACCTCTTCGACCGCGTGAAGGAGGGCTCGGTGAGGGATCTGAACATCATCCTCAAGGCCGACGTCCAGGGGTCGCTCGAGGCCATCCAGGACTCCCTCACCCGGCTTTCCACCCAGGAAATCCAGATCCGCGTCCTCCACGCCGGGGTGGGCCAGCCTTCCGAGACCGACGTGATGCTGGCCTCCGCCTCGTCGGCCCTCATCATCTGCTTCGGCGTCAAGACCGCAACGCCCAGGGTCCAGGAGCTCGCCGAGGCCGAGCAGGTCCAGGTGCGTTACTACGACGTCATCTACAAGCTTCTGGACGACATCAAGGAGGCCATGGCCGGGCTCCTCGACCCCGTCAAGCACGAGGTCGTGATAGGGACCGCCGAGGTCCGCGCCATCTTCAACATCACCAAGGTCGGCCCCGTGGCCGGCTCCTTCGTGGCCGAGGGCAAGATCCTCCGGGGGGCCCGGGCCAGGGTCCGCCGCGGCAAGAACGTCGTCTACGAGGGCAAGGTGGGGACCCTGAAGAGGCTCAAGAACGACGTCCGCGAGGTCCTGGAGGGCTACGAGTGCGGCATCGGGCTCGACTCCTTCGGCGAGTGCGAGGTGGGCGACCGCATCGAATGCTTCCAGGTGGAGGAGACCGCCGCCACCGTCGAGCTCGTGAACCAGGCGGTCGAGCGCGCCGCCGAGAAGGCCAGGGCGGACGCCGAGGCCGCCGCCCTGGAGGCGGCCAAGACGGAGTGACGGGCGAGGCGGGGGCAGCCGCGCTAAGCTCCGGGCCCGCCCCAAGCGGCGGCGCCGGGCGCCCCTCGGCGCCGGAATCCGGCCCGGGGCCGCCCCGGCCTTGAAGCCCAGGAACCGCGCCCGGCG
>JAIRZX010000366.1 GCA_031267005.1 Deltaproteobacteria bacterium | reverse complement strand
CCGACGCTCGTCCGATCTGGGAGGCTCCCGGCTTGCAGGTATCCGGAGGGCCGGTTCCAGGGCCAGTCTCCGCGCAGGGCCGGGGCTATGGCCGCGGCGACGGCTGCGGCACCTCATCCGCGTCCCGGAAGCCGGGCCCGGGAACCGGTCAGGTACGTGGAAAGCGTCCCTCCCCCGGAGGCTCCGGGGGGAGCGGGCGTCCTCCTGGTGCGCCCCGTCGCGCACCCGCCGAGGAGACGGTCACCCTCTACCGCCCCGAGCTCCTTGCCCCGGCGGGGGGGCCCGCGTCCTTCGCGGCTGCGGTGGAAGCCGGGGCGGACGCGGTATACGTGGGCCTCAAGAGCTTCAGCGCCAGGGCCTTGGCCGAGAATTTCACCCCCGGGGAGCTCCGGGGCGCGGTGAGGGAGGCCCACGCCCTCGGCGTCAAGGTATACGTGGCCGCGAACTCCCTCGTGAAGGACGGCGAGGCGAGGGACGCCGTGGCGCTTTTGGGCGCCGCGAGGGAAGCCGGGCCGGACGCCTTCATAATCCAGGATCTGGGGCTCGCGCTCTTGTGCGCCCGCTTCTTTCCGGATATCCCCCTGCACGCGTCGACGCTAACGGCGGTCCATACGCCGGGGGGGCTCGCCATGCTCGGGGCCTTAGGCTTCGAGAGGGCAGTGCTTCCCAGGGAGACGGGCTTCCGCGAACTGGAGCAGATGGCTTTCGGGAGCCCCATAGACGTCGAGATCTTCGTCCACGGCGCCTTGTGCTTCTCGTTTTCCGGGCTGTGCCTTTTCTCGAGTTTTTTAGGCGGCAGGAGCGCGCTCAGGGGGGCATGCGCCCAGCCCTGCCGCAGGGCTTACGCGAATTTGGGGCGCCGGGACACCTTCTTCTCGGCCTCCGATTTCGAGGCCGCCCCCTACGTGCGGGATCTGATGCGCCTCCCCGTCAGGGCCTACAAGATCGAAGGCCGCATGAAGGGCCCGGACTACGTCGAGAGGGCGGTCAAGGCCTACCGCCTCCTCATAGATTCGGCGGCCGGGGACTTCGAGGGCGCCTTGGAAGAGGCGCGCGAGCTGTTGGACGGCGCCCCCCAGCGCAAGAGGAGCGGCGGCTTCGTCAGGGGCGCCCCTCAGTCCCACGAGGCGTGGATGTTCTCCGGCGACTCCGTTTCCGGCGTCCGCCTGGGCAGGCTGAGGCCCCTTGCGCTCCAAGACAGGCTGAGGGCCGTGGGGGCCAAAGGCGGGGAAGGCGTGAGCTTCAAGCTCAAGGAGATGCGCCTTGCCGCCGGGGGGGGGATAGATCCGGCTCCGAAGGCTTCTGAGGCTTCTGAGGCTTCAACTGGCCCGGAGGCTTCAACTGGCCAGGGGGCTTCAAAGGGCCCGGAGGCTTCAAAGGGTTCGAAGTCATCTGGGGGGGTGGAGGCTTCCAAGGGGTCAAAGGGTCCGGAGGGCTCAGGGGGGGAGGCTCTCGTCCGGGCCCCGGCGGGAGCCGAGGTAGAGATCTTTATCGGCGGCAAGGACGGCTTTGCTGGTTCCGGCATGCTCTACCGCACCGGATCCGCCGCGGACGAGAAGGCGCGGATGGCCGGCGGGATCGTGAAGGCGCTCAAGGCCGTCGCGGCCAAGGCGCCGAACAGGCTTCCCCCGCTTCCCGCCAAGATCGAGGCGGCGTTGAAGGCGAGGGCGCCCCGTCCCGCCGCCCAGGCGAGGGGCAGGGGCGCGCCGAAGCTCTGGTACTGGCTGGAGGACGCGCGCGACGTGAAGGCGGTCGCCCCGCTGGCCCCCGCGCGGGTGATACTGCCCTTGAACGCCGCGAACGCTAAGGAGATAGCCAAGCGCAGGGTGAAGGGGCTCGTGCGCGCCGTCTGGAGCGTGCCGCCTTTGGTCTTCCCGCCGGAAGCGAACAGGCTCCGGACGCTGGCTGGCGCTCTCATGTCCAAGGGCCACGGGGAGTTCATGTGCGCCACATTGAGCGGCTGCGCCCTGGTGCGGGAAGCGGCGGCCGGCCGCGAGCCCAGGATCTACGCCGACTACCGCATGGGCTTTTTAAACCGCTTCTCGGCGGAGGCGCTCTATTCGCTGGGGATAGACGCCGCATGCGTGAGCGCGGAGGTGGACTCCGAGACCTGGAACAGGCTCCTGGGGGCGTCCTACAAGGGGAAGACGCTGTGCTACCTCTCCGGCCGCCCGCAGCTGTTCACCTCCAGGATGGTCCCCGCCGTAAAGCGCGGCGTAGTCGAGAGCCCCAGGGGGGAGAGGTACTGGGCCGCGCGCGACGGGGAGGCCTTCGTGCTCCTCCCGGAGACCAGGGTCTTCATGGGAGGTTTCCTGAAGGGCCCGGAGCTCCCGAACCTTCTGGGCTACGTGGTCGACTTGCGCCGCGAGAGGGATCCGGCCCGCGCGGCCATGTCGCTCAAGAAGGCCGCGGCGGAGGCCAGGAGGGTCTCGGGGTCCGGGTTCAACTTCAAAAGGGGGCTCGGTTAGGGCCCGACTTCGGCAGGCCGCTTTCATATTTGATTATATTGCCATTCTAATTAAATATTAGAATATTTTCCGCGCTTTAGCCGTAATATATAAGGATTTGTTTCCACGTCTTTTTCTGATATTTAATTTGAATGGCAATATATTGCCATTTTCATTAACTATTCGAATAATATCCAAGATATGACCTTAGTATATAAGGATTAATTGCCACGCATTTATCTAATATTTAACTAGAATGGCAAGAACAGCAAAATATGAATACAACTCAGACGCATTAAGGCGCAGATAGGCACTGATGACAATTGATAGGTGCCGAGGAGACATCCGGCGGGATTATCCCGAAGCTCTCGGGAGGTTCAGCAAGCGGGCGTGGGCCCCTTCATGTTCTTCATCCCTTACATGAAATTCTGTCTGGCGTTTCAACGCCGTCCTGCAGCCTCGGCGCTTGCCTGGCCTCCCTCCGGCGACGCTACGGAGTTGGCTGACGGGAGATCTGGGTTGCCGTTCTGGTTTATTTCGCCGTCATCTCTATGACGTTGTTTGAGGCTGGCTCGCTCGTCAATGCGAAAGTTTGCGGGCGCCTTGTGGACTCAAGAACGCCTCGCAAGCCCGTGTTTTCCGGTGTTGCAGGGCATGGAAGAAACTGCTCCAGCCAGTATTTTGAGAAATTTCCGCTTTGTCAGGTTTTGGCGGCGTCCTGGCCCGAAACGCTCTCCTGAGCCTTCGAGAGCTTCCTGAATTCGATCTTGACGTTCGTTCTGCCCACTATCGAAACGGCCGCGGCCCATACTGTTCTGCCGCTCTCGAGGAATTCTCTGGCGTAGTCCCTGTCGTCTATCTGGTTGAAGGCTTTAGTTATGCCCGAGTTAAGAAGGGCTTCATGCTTTTTTTGCGTATCAGGAGTACGGCTTGCCCGAGCAGTTTGTTTTTTGTGAGGGACTGCCTTTAAGGCTTTCGCCGGATCCGCGCTCTTGACGGGACTCTTTTTTAGTTTTGAGTATTTGACTTCCACGATCATTACGTCGCCTCCGTTGCGTCCCTCTACAAGCAGATCGATGATGCCGTCCCCGGCAGTTCGCTCGCCCGTGACGTCGCAGTCCAGAGTCAAGAGAGCAGTGAGCATGTGGGCCTTATAGAACGATTCGAGATTAGTGTGCCAACTGAAAGGATATTTGGCAAAAATTGCCGCCAGCTTCTTTTCCGCTTTAACAGCCTCACGGGCAAAAAATAATTTTCCAAAATCCTTAAGGAGTTGAGCGAGGCTAATCGTTTCATCATGGGACAAAGATTTATAGATATTGGGAATTAAGTATTCTTGAGCAAACGCCAAGCTAACCTCATAGTTAGGTATACCCAGACGATAGGTTATCGTTCCAAGGGGGTCGTTTGGGATTTCTATGTTCTTAACCGTAAGATAACCTGTATACAAAAGGGCGGCTGCAGGAGATATTTTCTGCAACTCGTTTGACGGCATTTGACCTGATAACGATATATTTCTATTGAACATGTCGAAATAATTAGAATTTCCCAATTGTAATTTTTCTAAAAAATTTGGACCTCCACTGTTGTACCAGTAATTATTAAATAATTTATTAAGGAAAAAATAATTAACCGATATTGGATTGAGGACTTTTGTGTATCCGTCCCAACTGTATCCGTCATACCATTTTATCAATGATTGGAAAATATCATCTGAACATTTAAATCTGCCGAAATGATTAATTTGTGACCATTCAGAAAATAAATTTTCTAAATATTTGCCAAAATAAAATTTGATTTCATTTTCCGTAAATCCGCAGAGCGCGGAATATTCTTTGTCAAAAGTTATATCCCGGAGATGATTCAGGCCAGAATAAGGTGAAAATTCTTTGAATACGGTAATGCCAGTCACTAAGGAGAAGCGGATCATAGAAGAAGCGGATTTTAGCGCTGAGTAAAACGAGTATAGCGTATCCCTGACAATTTTAAGATTTTTTGGATTGTCAAGGTTGCTGATAAGTGGAAAATCGTATTCGTCTACAAGGACAGCTACATCAGGAATACTGGATTCACTCGATTCAGATGTAATTTTACGCGAAGCGGAATTATACAGACGTTCTATCAGGCTGCTAACGGCAGGGGCGCTTTCTTTCTCATTTAGAGAGATGTCGTTTTTTGAAGCAATGCGGCGAAGCTTTTCGACAATGTTGCTGTCCAGGCTCTCGGCGTTTGTGCCGCAGGACGACATGTTAAAAGAGATCACGGGGGACGTTTGCCAGTCGTACTCAAGCTTCTTGGTAACAATGTCAAGTTCATGGAAACGACGTTGCCCGTTTTTGAAAATGTCTTCAATCGTGCTGAGAAGAAGCGTCTTTCCGAACCGCCTGGGCCTGGCAAAAAAATAATTCGGGGCGTTGCTCGTGATTAGCTTATGGATGAGGCTGGTCTTGTCGACATAAAGGGACCCGCTATCGATAAGCTTGGGGAAATCCTGTACGCTAACCCCCAGCGGCTTTGTGGCGTATTCCTTGATGTTATCCGTTTCCACGTTCGCTACCTCCCGGATTTGACCCTTCGGAACTTTGAGGTGCCTTCCGGCGAGAAAAGCTCAATCAAGTCAAGTCCAGCGCGTCGATTGGCCAAAGGGAACGTCAAAGGGAAGAATACTCTTCCATAACGATCATGAAGACGGCAACCGGAAATGGCCACAACCTCCACCGGATGGAACCTGAAGATGGCTCATTTCCAGATCCGTTGTTGATGATACATCAAATTCAATCGAAGTGCAATCGTAAGCCGTCCTCCGGTCTCCAGCCCGTGCCTGAAAGGTCACCCTCTGGCCGCGGGAGAGTGAGCAAAGCCAACATCATAAGACTGACATGCCCGGCATAGTTTTCAACGACCAGATACGACATGGCCATGAGGCCTCTGTCCTGATCATTCGAGGAAACCGTCTTTTAAATATATCACGCAAATCAATGCCATCATGTTCAAATTAGATATTAAGCTGAGCTTTCGCAGGCATGTACTAAAGCGTACGGCATAATTGACAGCTTGGCAGGTATCAGTTCACCGGTTGGCAAGTATCAGTATACTGGGGGGTAGGGATGCTCCAGTCTCTAAGGCAAAAGATATGAAAATTCGTCTAATGTCACCCTTCACCTGGGTTGCGGCGCCACTCTCTGGCATCCAACTCGTTTCGAAATTTCCTGATTGACCACAGTCGGGCTAGTGAGATTTCCTTCCGGAATATCGCCCGTTCCCCTACCGGTGTTTTGCCGCTCGCCCGCCTGTTACATGTGCTCTCGCTCAGGTGCTAGCCCTTTCTAGCCAGTAAATTGTCGCGTATCCCTGCGAAAGTTCGGTTAGAAGGCCACCTTTGACAGAGAGGCTGGGAAACGCGGGCGGCATAATAACCCATCAAGCCCAAATAAACTTCAGGGGGCGAGGTTGATGGGGTAGCTTGTTCAGTTACGGAAAGCGAGGGGGG
>JAIRZX010000341.1 GCA_031267005.1 Deltaproteobacteria bacterium | reverse complement strand
ACCAGCCCGCCCCCCCGACCCTGAGGCTCAACCGCGGGGCCGGCGCGAGGGAGGCCTTCGCCGCGAGGCTCCCCATCGCCGCGAGGCCCGCGCCGTGGGCGCCCAGGGGGCTCATCCCGGAGACGGTGGCCGTCGGCCGCCCCGATTCCTGGCCGGGTTACCGGGAGGGGCACTTCTGCATCCAGGACGAGGCCTCCCAGCTGGCCCCGCTCCTGGCCGCGCCTCCCGCGGGCCCGGGCCCCTGGAGGTTTCTGGACTGCTGCGCGGGGGTGGGGGGCAAGTCATTCGCCCTCCTGGACGCCTTTCCCGGGGCCAGGGCGGCCGCCATGGACAACTCTCGCCTGCGCCTGGAGGAGCTCTACTCCGACGCGAAGCGCCTCAAGCTCTCCGACAGAGTGAAGATCCTCCAAGGGGACATCCTGGGCGCCAGCCTGGATCCTGCCTACGATCTGGTCATAGCCGACGCCCCCTGCTCGGGGCTGGGGGTCATCCGCCGCCGCCCGGACATCAAATGGAAGCGCACCCCCGGGGACGTGGCGCGTTTCGCTGCCTTGCAGTCGGCGATTCTTTCCGCCGCCGCCAAGGCGGTCCGGCCCGGGGGCAGGCTCGTCTACAGCGTCTGCACCGTTACTTCAGAGGAGGGCCCTGGGGTCTGCGAGGCGTTCCTGGAGGCCCGCCCGGACTTCCGCCCCGCTGAGGGCCTCCCCGCAGGGCTGGACGCGCTCATGAGCGGCCCCGGCCGCTTCCGGACGGTGACACACCGCCATAACATGGACGGCTTCTTCTACGGGGTCTTCGACCGGGAGGGCGGGGCGAAGTAGCGGGCCGGCGGCCCAGCCGCTCCCCGCGCGGATAAGATGGGCACGGCCGAGAAATATCCCGAGCCAGGGCAAGTTCCGTCTGTCTTGGACGGAGACATGGACAGGCTTCAGGTGCCGCCCGCCGTCACGGCCCGGCCCAAGTTTAACAAAAACCTGATTTTATCCAATAATTTCAATGGTTTAGCCTTTGAACAAACCGTCCCTTTTTCCGCCGCGGACTCAAAAACGGCGCCACTCGCGTCCAGGGGTCAGCGTTGTGCTTCCGGTCCGTCTTCCCCCCCGATGCCGTCCCGGACGCCCCTGCCGTCGTCACGGCTGCCTGCACCTCGGCAGTGACGGCTCCGGCGCCTCTCCTTGAAGCAGCCCCCGTAGCCGCCGGGGACGGCCCGGGGGAGGACGGCGGCCCTGGCGGGCCGCCTTGAAAGTCGCGCCCGTCCCGTCACCAGCCTGCGGCGAGCTTGCCGTCCCGCTTGCGCGGGGGGGGGCGGGCGGGACCGCCTCCGCCTTTGCGGGGCCTGGGAGCCCGGGCGGGCGGAGCTTCCGGGCTTCGCGGCGGAGGAGCGCGGCGGGGACGGCTGACGCCTGCCGGAGGCGGCGGCGCCCCTTCCTTCGTCGACTGCGGGTTCCGCGTCGATTGCCTGGGCGATTCCGACGGCGAGCTCTCCGCCCCGCTCCGCCTGGCCCGGGAGAAGCGGGGAGGGGCCGCCCCCTGCGGTCCCCCCGGCTTTTTGGCGCGGTGCCGGAAGCTGGCCCGGCCCGGCGGCGTGAACCTCTGGACGGTGCCCGGGCCGCCGTTTTTTCCGCCCTGCGGCCTGGAGCCCGCCTTAGGTAACGGGGGATCCCTGCTTTTCGTCTTCGGGAGCGGCGGCCTCGGGAGCCTCGCCGACGCCCCCGTCTCGGCGGAGGGCGCCGGGGCCAAGCCCGCCCTGTGGGGCGGGCCGGACTTCGCGGGGGCCTTCGCGGCCTTCGGCGGCCATTTGGGCGGCGCCGGGCCTGACGCGGCGGCGGCGGCGCTGTTCGGCCCGGGCCCCGGCGGGACCGGAGGGGCGGGTGAGGGTTTCGGCCGCCTCTTCGACATGGGTAGCGACGCCGGGCTTTCCGCCGCCCTGCGGCTCGGGGCCGGGACGGGACGCTCAGTCTCCCTGCGCGGGCCGGACGGGTTCCCGCTGGGGGGCTGGGCCGGCCCGCGAGCGGGGGGTCCCGCCCGCGGAGACCCCGGAACTCGGGCGGGAGCTCTGCCGCGCCCTCTCCTGGGGCGGCTTACGGACCAGGAAAGGCGCTCTTCCGCGCTTGCCCCGGACGGTTCGGCCGGCCCCGGGAACTCGCGCCGTACGCGGGGCCCGTCCCGGGCCGTTCCTCCCCGTACCCCCCCCCCCCGTCGCCCCGGAGCCGGTACCCGGCCCCCGGAAAGCGGCGCCCCGGCGGCAATTAAGACCCCGGGATCCCGAGCCCGCCCCCGGGCCCTATCCCGAATCCGGTCCGGGATTCCGGGGGCCGGGCGGCGCCCCCGGGATGTAACCGGTCCGGGGGGAAGCGCCCTGCCCGCCTCCGGAGGGCGCTCGCTCACGGATGCGGACGCGGCCGAAACCCCGTGGGAAGAAGGGGCCCGTCCCCGGCCCGTAAAGGCTGAACCGCGCCGACGGCCCCGCTTGCCTCCCTTCCCTCCGTCCGCGACGGACGGCCGCCCCCCGAGGCTTATCGAAGGTTTGGCCCCGCCGGGAACGGCAAAGGAGCGGACCCTCTCTCCCGGCCGGTTCGTAACCGGCGAAGCCGGGCCCGGCCGCTGATCCCGCCAGCCAAGCCACCGGTAGGGGTACTGGCGTCCGGGGGCGGGTCC
>JAIRZX010000334.1 GCA_031267005.1 Deltaproteobacteria bacterium | reverse complement strand
GCCCTGAAGCCCTGAAGCCCTGAAGCCCTGAAGCCCTGAAGCCCTGAAGCCCTGAAGCCCTGAAGCCCTGAAGCCCCGGAGCCCCGGAGCCCAGGAGCCCCGGAGCCCCGGAGCCCCGGAGCCCTGAAGCCCTGAAGCCCCGGAGCCACGCCGGGCTGTCCGGCGGCGCAAAGGGAAGCGCGGTTTTTTTTGGGGTGGGGTTCGGCGCCGGCGCCTTGTTTTATCGGGTGATAAAGGACTCTCAGTCGTCCTTTAGGGGGGGGCGCTTGGGCGGGGTGGAAGGGAACATGTTCGGGGGCCTCAGCTTCGCCACGTCCGCCGGGAGGAGGTGGCGGCGCTTCTTGATGAGGTAGCGCTGGTAGGCCTGGAGCCAGTGGGCGAGATCGTCCAAGGAGTCCGGGGTGATGCCGCGGTAGATCCAGTTCTTCTGGAGCGGGTCCTGGAGGTACCGGCCCAGGAAGCGCAGCCTGAGGAGGCTCGCGCGCTTCTGGCCGGTGCCGGCGAGGCCTTCGACGCGGTCCTTGTTCAGGATCTGCATGAGGATCACCAGGACCGGCTTTTTGAGGTCGACGCCGAGATCCTCGGCGGGAAGCTCCATGACGCCCACGAATCGCTGGGTCTCCCTTATGGGGGAAGCGGGGTCGAGCTTGAGCTGGCAGCCTCCGATGCTGATGTCCTGGACCTGGCCGTCGGCCACGTGCTCGAGGTTGTTGAGCCCGGGGAAGACGTCTTCGGGCACTTCGTGGAGGCGGCATTCGAGCCCGTAGGGCGGCTTCGGGTCGAGCCGGAGGAAGCTGCGGCGCTGGGCGGACGTGAGCACCTTGGGCAGGGGGACTAGTAGCTGGGCCTCCCGCATGCCGGTTTTCAGGCGGACGTAGCGGCTGTCGTGGATCCTGGTCGCGAACTGGTAGTGCTCCATGGGCTCCTTGGGGCCGGGGCGGAAATTGAGGTGCAACACCCCCGGGACGTCTTTGAAGTCCATCTCGAGCGAGGGGGTCTCAGCTAGGGTGATGACCAGGAGCCCGTCGTCGTCCACGGTGTCTATCGAGCCCTTGTAGTTCAGGGAGCGGTCCGGCTGGTAGAGTTCCATGGTGACCCCGGCCTGCCTGGAGACCGCGCGGCTCACGATGTCCCAGATGTGGGACTGGTTGGTGATGGAACTCCAGCCGCTCTTCCGGGCCCGGCCCTTCCAGAAACGGAGCACCAGGGTCGCGGCCGCGGCCAGGACCAGGATGGCCAGGAGTATCCCCACCACGAGGCGGACCTCGCCGAAGTCTATCTCCCTCGGGCCCGAAAAGCCGGCCTGGACCTGGGCCAGGTTGTCAGCCGCTGGGGCCGCGGCCGCTAAAAGCGAGAGCATAAGGTTTCCGGCGGATGTCCTCAAGGCGCCGAAACGCGCGCCGTGCAAGGTGGCGAGGGCGCCGCCCGGCCCGGCCGTGGTCGGCGGACGGGGAGCGGCGGGGGGCTTCCCGCGGCGGATCCAGCGCTCTGGGGCGGGGGGCCGGCCCGGAAAGGGGTTTAATAGGGGGGCGGGGCCGCCGGCGGAGCGCGAAGCGCTCCGGGAGCGGGAATGGCCCGGACGGCCGCCGCGGGGCGCAAAGAGGGCGGAAGCCGTTTGCGGGCGCGGGAAACCGGGCGGGGAGGGAGTCCCCGGGCGGGTTTCGGGAAGGCGTCAGATGATGCTGAACGTCCCGTTGGGAAGCGCGAAGAACTCGATGAGCTTGTCGATGGTCCGCCCGGCCTCCAGGCCCGGTTCCACGAACATGAGCCCGTTTTCCATAAAGGAGGTGGTCTTGCTGGCGCGGGACCACATTACCTTCGCCTTGGAGGCGACGTTGTTGATGCCCTGCTCCATCATGGCCTTGGGCATCTCTATCGATATGGTGTACAGGCGTTCGGCTGGAAGCGCCTTGGTGCCCATCACGAGCAGGCCCTTCTGGTGGATGTCCACCATGCGCCCGAGCTCCTGGTCGTTGGAGCTGTCCCTGACGCGGAGGTAGTAGATGAGCTCGCGCCTGTCCAGGCCGCGCTTTTCGGAAAGGATGAGTCCCTGTGACATGGCTTCTCCGGACGAGGGGGCTAAGTTCCCCGTCGAGGTCAGGTGACAGCGAGTATAAACTCCGATCGGGCAAAATACAAAGGTAATCAGGGAGGCGCTGCCGGGGAGGATCTTCCCGCGGAAGGCGGCGGGAGGCGCGGGGGACGGCGCGCCGCGCCGCCCGGGCCAGGCGCGGAGGCGGGGCGGGCCAGCTCCGGACCGCCGGGGCCTTGGCTGGGGAATCGGGTATCGGGCGGAATCAATGTGGAAGGCGGGGCGGGAGCCGGGAAGGCCTGGGCGGGGCAGTTCCCGGCCAGCGGGGGCGCTGGAGGGCCGGCCCCTGCCGGCATGGCGCGCGGGCGTCGGCGCCGGGGGGTAAAGGAACGGGAGGCGGAGGTTCCCGAAGGTCCCGGAAGGCCACGGACTGGAACCCTTAAGCCTTGGCGCCAAAGGGACTTGGAGCGCCGGAGCCTGAAGGGCCCCGGAGGCGCAAGGGAAAACGGCGCCTGGGGCTTTGAGCCGCTGGGCCTTTGCAGAGGGCTGAAGGGCGCCGGGGGCAGGGAACCGCTCCTCGGCAGGCCCAGCGGGACGTCCCGCGGCTCCCGGAAAGCCCGCCCGCCGCGTCAGCCTTTGGCGTTGTTGACTATGACGAGTTCGGGCTTCTTGATGAATACTTTGGTGTCCGGGGGGATGCTCTCCGTGAGCCAGACGTTGCCGCCTATAACCGATCTGGCGCCTATCACGGTCCCGCCGCCCAGGATCGTGGCCCCGGAGTACACTATGACGTCGTCCTCCAGGGTCGGGTGGCGCTTCTCCCCGCGGAGGCGCACTCCAGCGTCCCTGGGGAGGGAGAGCGCGCCCAGGGTCACGCCCTGGTAGATCCTGACCCGCTCGCCTATGACCGTGGTCTCGCCCACCACGACGCCGGTTCCGTGGTCGATGAAGAAGCTGCCGCCGATCGTGGCGCCCGGATGGATGTCTATGCCGGTGCGGCCGTGGGCGAGCTCGGTCATCATCCTGGGCAGGAAGGGGACCTTGCTCCGCCAGAGTATGTGGGCGAGGCGGTAGGCGAGGGTGGCGTAAATGCCCGGGTAGCAGAAGATTATCTGGTCCACCTGGTCGCCGGCGGCCGGATCGCCCTCCATGGTGGCCTCCACGTCGGAGGCCACGAGCCTGCGCAGGGACGGGAGCGAGTCGCAGAGCTCGAGGGCTATCTTCCGGGCCAGCGAGGTGCAGTCAGAGCATTCGCCTCCCCGGCGCATGTGGTCGTGGCGGATGGCGTAGGCTATCTCGCTGGAGAGCACCGAATACAAATTCGAGAGGTGCTGCCCCGTTACGAACCTTACGTTGAGTTCCGAGGACGGCTGGCGGTCCTCGAAGAAGCCGGGGAACATGAGCAGCCGCCCGAGCTGGAGGACTTTCCCCACGTTCGCGAAGGAGGGCCTCGGCATGCTGGTCACGTACTCGAAGGGGGCCAGGGAGTCCCTGACCCCCATGAGGCTCCGGGCGGCCTTCTCCAAGGCGGGGACCACTTCGCGGCGGTACTCCTCCTCGGCCTCCCTGAAGATGCACTTCTGATTTCTGTCAGCGGGCGCGTCCGTCATTTTTATCAGATCCTGGCTGGGATCCCCCCGCGGCTGCGCTTTCAGGCGCCCGCCCGGGCCCTTGTCGGACGGGGGGTCGCGGAGGGCCCCGGGGCCTTCCGCGCAAGGCATTATAGCATCCGCCTGGGCCGGGGATCCAGCGCGGGCCTTGAGGACGGGAGGTTGGAAGGCGGCCGCGGGGCGGGGACGGAGGGGGGCAGGGGACGTAAGGCGGCGCCGGGCCAGGACGCGTGGCGGCGCCGTGGAGGCCTGCGGGCGTCAGGCGCCGGTTTCCGTCCCGCCTTCGGGAGCGGGGGCGCCGGGGAGGCCCGGGGCGGGCTCGCTGAAGTCGTTGGCCTCGTCTCCGGCGCCGGCCGGAACGCCGACGTCCGCGAGGGGGGCCCGGGAGGGTGCCCCGGGGGGAAGGGCGGAAGACCGGGAAGGCTCGGAAGGGGGCGAAGCCGGCACGGCCGCTGAAGCGGGCCCGGAAGGGGAAGAGCGTCCGGGGCCCGCCGCGAACCCGCCGGAAGTTTCCGCCCGCTCCGAGGCGCCTCCGGCCTCTCCGGAAGGGGCGAGGGCGAGGGCTCCGTAGCCGCCGTAGTCATCGTCGTCGTCTAAGTCGGGATCCCTGGACCGTCTGGAGGACCTGGGCGGCCTCGCGAGGGCCTCGTCAGCGTCGTCCCCGTCCTTGGCGCTTTCGGGCCGCATGGGGTACTCCAGGGAGTCGGCCTTGGGGACCTCGGCTATGCGGAAACTCCGGGGATCGGCCTTGCGGGCGAGCGCTATCTGGTCCCTGCGCTCAGCGGCGGGGAGGCCGAAGAAGGCCAGCATGGAGTTGAAGACGGCTATGGCCGCCTCGAACTCCTCGGCTATGACCTCGTCGGCGCCGAGCTCTTTGAGCTGCGCTATGCTCAGAAGGAAGCGGGTTCGGGTCAGGATGCGGATGTTGGGGGAGATGTTCCTCGCGGCCGAGATTATGCGCTGGCACGCGGTGGGGTCGGGGATGGTCACCACCAGGATGGCGGCGCGCTTCACGCCCATGTGCTCCAAGACGTGCTCGCTCGCGGCGTCGCCGAAATAGAGCGGTTCGCCCAGCTGCCTGAAGGCGCGGACGGAGGCGGGGTTCATGTCTATGACGAGGTACTTCCTCCCGACGCGGTGGCAGGCCCTGGCCACGGCCTGGCCGGCCACGCCGAAGCCCACGACGACGGCGTGGCCCTCCAGCTTCGGGACCTTGGTTTCCTGGTCCTGGGAGGACATGTCGGCGAACCACGGCGAAATTTTGCGGCCGATCGCCAGGGAGAGCGGCGTCATGGCCATGGTGATGACGGCCAAGTTCAGGAAGACCTTCATGGCCTCGTGGGAAAGGAGCCCGTTTCGCTGGCCCTCGGAGGCCAGAACGAAGGCGAACTCGCCTACCTGGCACAGGGCGAAGCCTATCATCACGGCCACGCGGAAGCTGACCCCTATGAGCCGCATCGCGAACGCGGCGGCCGCGGCGTTCACGACCATGACAAGCAGCGCCAGCCCGACGGTCATGAAGGGCTGGGCCATGAGGTCCCGGATGTCCATCCTCAACCCGATGGACACGAAGAACAGGCTCGTGAATATGTCCCGCATGGGCAAAACCGAGCTGATCGCCTGGGAGGCGTAGGGCGAACCCGCGATGATGAGCCCCGCGAGGAAGGCGCCCAGGGCCAGCGACAGCCCGGCCTTGGAAGTGGCGAGCGCCGTGCCCAGGCAGATTAGCGCCACCGTGAACATGAAAAGCTCGGTGGACTTCGTCTGGGCCACGTGGAGCATTATCCAGGGCACCACCCAGACGGCCAGGGCGGCCACTACCAAAAGTATCGCCAGTACCTTCACGCCCACCATGTAAACGGGATCGCCCCCCTGCTTGCCGGCCAGGATAGGCATGAGGAGGACCAGGGGCACCACGGCGAGGTCCTGGAAGATCAAAACCCCGAGCGATCCCCTCCCGTGGGCGGAGTCCATCTCGCCCTTCTCCTGGAAGAGCTTCAGGACTATGGCGGTGGAGGACAGCGCCGTCAGGCAGCCGATGAGGAAGGCCGTGTTCCAGGGGAACCCGAAAACGAGCATGGCGAAGCCCCAGGCGGGGAGGATGCAGAAGGCCATCTGCAGGCTCCCGCCGGCCAAGACCAGCTTTTTCATCTTCAAAAGGCTCTGGACCGAGAACTCGAGGCCGATGGTGAAGAGCAGGAGCACCACCCCCAGCTCCGAGAGGGATTCTATCTGGGACTCGTTTTCGATCAGCTCGAAGCCGCTGGGTCCCACCAGGACCCCCGTGGCCAGGAAGCCCACGATGACCGGCATCTTAAGCTTCAAGCCGAAGTATATGAGGACGACTGCCAGGGCCAGTAGCCCGAGGATGCGGCCTATCAGGAATTCCGGGCTTTCCATGTTCTTTCCTCCGCCCTGCGCGGACGGCGGGCGGGTGTCGGGGCGGCCCTTCCTCGGGGCGCGCGGGCCTTTGCGGGCGCGGGTCCGGGGGCTGCGGCCTGGCGGGCCCGGGAGAGCGGGCGGCGGGGTGGACGCGGGTCAGGGGGCTGCCGGCCTGCCGGGCCCGGGAGAGCGGCGCCGGGGGATCGCGGGCAAGCCCGGCTCCGGCGCGGGGTTCCTTCGGGGCGATCGTGGCCGCAGCCCGGCGTTTCCCATGCACGGGGGCCCGCGGGAGGCCCGCGGGCCCGGAGAGGGGCAGGGGCGCCAGGAGAGGCTACTGCTCCGGCTGGTGGACTGAACCCACGAGCTTCTTGCCGATGCTGAAGGGCATGCCCAGGAATTCGCCCACGCGGTAGTAGCCTGAGGGGCCGTAGACCAGGGGGTTAACCTTCAGGAGATCCAAAACCCCGTCTGCGTCCAGTCCCTCCTCGGCCTTCACGTCCAGGATATGGCCGACGAAGAGCACGTGGCTCCCGAGCTCCAGGGTTTTCATGAGCTTGCACTCGGCTACCACCGGGCACTCCTCGACGAAGGGGGCGTTCACGAGCGAGGCCTTAGTAGGCGTGAGCGAGGCCTCCTTGAACTTGTCGTGCTGGCGTCCCGAGACTATGCCGGCGAAGTCGGCCTCGACGGCCAGGGCGGCCGAAGGGAAGCTCACGGTGAAGGCCTTGTGGCGGGTAAGCGCGTCGAAGGTCGCCCGGCTGGGCCGGATCGAAACGCCTATGGCCGGGGGATCGGAGGCCAGGATGCCGCCCCAGGCGGCGGTCATTATGTTGGGGAGGTTGTTCTCGTCGTAAGTCCCCACCAGCCAGGCCGGCAGGGGGAAGGCCAGGGTCTTGGGACCGTGGGAAGTCTTCATGGGAACTCCTCTGGGGTCTTGCGGCGGCGGGCGGCCTTGGGCGAGCCCGCGGGCTTGGGCTTTGGGATCGGCGGGGCGTGAGGGAGGGGAATAGGGGACGGAGGCGCGCGGAAGGCTTGCCCAGCATGCGCGGGGCCCCGGGGGAAACTGCCGGGCGGGAGGCTCGGCGTGTCGGCCCCGGCACGGGGCCAGCCCCGGTTCGGTACGGCCCGGAGAGCCCTTGGAGGCGCCTTAAGGTTCCGGCGCCCCGAACGCGGCCCGGCAGAGCCGCCCCCGGAGGCGGCGGCGAAGATCTTGATGTAAACGGACCTTGTTGCCGCGGGGCCCATGCCCTCTTCGAGCATGTCCGCCAGGAAGTCCGCCTCTGCGGGGATCCGGCAGTCCGGGCCGTCTATGCCCGCATAGGCACGGCGGCGGCCCGCGGGCCCCGCGGGCGGCCGGGCGGGGGCAGCCGAGCCTCAGGCGGAGCTGCTCGGCCAGGGGGCCCCGAGTTTCCACCGGACGCGCCCGGCGGAAGCGCCCAAGGGCTCCAACCCGGGCTTAATGACTGTTCCGCGGACGGGCGCCGCGGCTTCCAGGACGAATTCGGCCTCCGGTTCCAAGCCATCCGTCCCGGCTGCGGCGCGGGCCAGGGCGCGGAACTTCAGGAAGTGCTGGATTCGCTCCGGGCACCCGGCCGCGCAGTCTGTCATGGGGAGCTTGAGCGCTAGGCGGGTCTCGCCCATGTTGCCCTCGTGCCGGGCATCCGGGGCTTGTC
>JAIRZX010000313.1 GCA_031267005.1 Deltaproteobacteria bacterium | reverse complement strand
TGGGCTGGGTTAGGTCGGTTGGGCAGGAACGGGCAGGAACGGGTTTGGGCGTCCAGGCCCTAGCTGTAATCCAGCTCCTGGGCGTCCTCGGCGTCCGGGTTGGACAGGAACAGGCTCGGTCCCGTGGCGTCCCGCTCGGTGTCCTGGTAGAGGCGCAGGAATCCGGTCCGGGCGAGCTCCAGGACGGCTATGAAGCTTAACGCCGCGTCCCAGGTGTCGGTTATAGGGAGGCCGGGCTTGATCGGATCGTCCTCCCAGAAATCCGCCGGAGGTTCGCCGGGCTCGGCGTCCGCGTCAGTGTCGCCGGGCTCGGTGCCGTAGGCCGTAATTTGCCTTATCCCGCCGGGCGCGAACAGGGCGGGAGGATCGAACTCGGTAGCCGAGACGTCCGGCGCCCCGTTGCTAGAGGCCTCGTCGGGGGAGTCCAAGGAAACGGGGGGGACGGAGGTGGACGAGGTTGCGGGAGAAGGTCGGGCAACGGCAGGTTCTGCCGCTCCCAAGGCGCCCCGGCCCTCTGGATAGGCGCAGGGGTCCCGGCCCTCGGGATAGCCGCTGGCGGCCCGGCCCTCGGGATAGCCGCTGGCGGCCAGGCCCTCGGGATAGCCGCTGGTGGCCAGGCCATCTTTGGGGCAACTGGCGTCCGGAACGGCCGGGGCCTCTCCGGGGCGTTCCCAGTCCGCGAGCACGGCGGCGCTCAAAGGCGCCGCGTCGTCGTCGGGGAGGGAAGGAGCTTGCGGGGCCTTAAGTGCCGCGTCCGCGCTCTCCGGTCCGCCTCCCTCGCCGTTCTCGGGGACGGCCGGCATCGCGTTCCCCAGAACGGCATCGCTGGCGTCATGCGCAGCGGCGTCCCCGCCGCTCACACTGTAGGCATCGTTTATGCCTGCCGGTCCGGCGCCCCCGCCGCTCTCCCGGACGACATAGGCGCCGCCAGTCGGGACGGCCTGACCGGGGTCAGGAGGGTCAGCCGAGTCGGTTGCATCCGGAGCGCGGGGCTCGGCGGGCTCAGGGATCCCCGCGACTGCCCAGCCGACGCCTTCCGGGGCCTCCGCGGCCTCCGGGCTTTCCGCGGCCTCCGGGGCCTCCGGGGCCTCCGGGGCCTCCGCGGCCTCCGGGGCCTCTGCGGACTCCGGGCTTTCAGCGGCCTCCGGGGCCTCCGCGCCCACCGGGCTTTCCATGGCCTCCAGGCCAGCCAGGGTCTCCCGGACAGCACGGCTCTCCGGGCTGTCCTGGGCCGCAGGGGCTGGCCACTCCTCCCCGCCGGGCGCCCCTGCGGCGCCCGGGGAGAGCCTTGATTCCAGGCTCAGGGCGGCGCCCAGGTCCTCGGAGTCCCCGTCCTCGGGCACGTAGTCGGTCACGACCAGCGTCTCGCTGCGTCCGCGGCCCAGGAGATCCATGAAGTGGCCGCTCCCTGCCTCTACCAGGAAGGCCTTGACCGCCTTGAGCTTGTCGGAGATGGTCATGGCCTCTACGCGGAAGTTTATACCCCGGGGGACCTTCTCCGCGCGGGCGGCCATGCCGCGCCAGGCCTCCAGGATAAGGTAGAGGCTCACCCTCACCGGGGCCTCCTCGGGGGGGGGCTCGTCCGTGAAGTCGTCCAGGAGGCCTCGGGCGAAGACGTCCCGGTCGAGTATGCAGCGGTCCGCCAGTCGCTCGGCCGCCTGGCGGTAGAGCGCGTACTCCATGAGGGGCCTCGCCAGCTGCGCCCGGGGGTCCTCCGACTCGCCCTCGCCCTCCCCGCCACCCTCCTCTTGCGGGTCGAGGGGCAAAAGGACCCTGGACTTGATGTTCGCGAGGGTGGAGGCCATCAGGAGGAAGTCGCCGGCGGTGTCCAGATCCAGGTGCTCCATGAGCCTCAGGTGCTCCAGGTACTGCTCGGTGATGAGGCCCATGGGAATGTCGTCCAGCTCCACCTCGTTGCGCTTGATGAGGTAAAGGAGCAGATCCAGGGGGCCGTCGAAGTTGCGGCCTTCCTGCAGCTCGATGTTGAGGCTCATGCCGTCGCGGGTTTCTTCAGGCATGTCGGGGCTCCCTCGGGCCGGTGTTGCGGCGGGGCGGGGGACCGCCACGCGGCGCGGCGCGCCGGGGCGAGGCGGGGGCGAGTACCGGACGTTCGCGGGCCGGGTCTGGGCGGAAGCGGGGCCTCGCCGGCGAGGCGGGCGGGGCCGGGAACGCGGGGCGGGCGCCGGGAGCGGGTTCCCCCGAAACAGATAACGGCGCCGGGATGCTCCGGAAAGGCCCATTCCGGGGCCCCTAGGGAAGAACCAGTTGCTGGAGGCGGCCTATGACCGAGCTTATTGGGCCCGTCAGGACCTTGGACCACATAAGCGCCAGGAGGGCTACGAAGAAGACGAAGGAGTAGCGCTCGCAGAACCGCACCGCCTTCAGGGGGAGGGCAACGCTTATCACCCTGAAGCCGTCCAGCGGCGGGAACGGGAGCAGGTTGAACAGCCCCAGGCCCAGGTTCAGGGAGAAGAATATGAAGGCCATCATGGCCAGAGGCTCGCCGACCGAGCGGGGGAGGGCGTCCAGCAGGCCGGTGGAGAGCGCCTTGTTGAGAAGAAAGCCGGAAGCCGCAGCCATGAGGAAGTTTGACGCCGGCCCCGCCGCCGCCACGATGGCCATGCCGCGGACAGGGTTCCGGAAGTGCCTGGGGTCCACCGGAACTGGCTTGGCCCAGCCGATGAAGTGCGTGAGGAGGATGCACAGCGTACCCACCAGATCCAGGTGCGCTATTGGGTTAAGCGTGATCCTCCCCCGCTCCTTGGCCGTGGGGTCGCCCAGCTTCCAGGCCGTCCATCCGTGGGAGAGCTCGTGGACCGTCAAGGCGAAAAGGAGGGGGGGGATGAGGAGCAGTGTCTGGCGGAAGGTTTCGGCGTCGAAGTCGAACATGCGGCGGCACCGGAGTGCCCGGGACCGCGCCTGGGTCCCGGGGGCGGGGTTAGGGCCCGGAAGGGGGCTTTCTGAGGTAGGCGAGCGCCAGGGGGACGGAGCGCGAGGCGCTGAACCGGGCGATCTCCGGCACGAACCCCGCCCCTGATGCGGCCAGGAGGAGTTCCGTGAACCGCGGGCCCGGGAAGCACAGGGAAAACAGCCCGCCGGGCGCCAGGATTCTCGAAGCCGCCTCCGCGAGGCTCGCTATGCCCCCGTGGAGTTCCCAGCGCCCGTCGGCGCCCGCCCGCTCGGGGTCGGCGGCGGCCCCGGGAGGCGCGGGGGGAGGAGCGGCCCCGGCTGCGGGCGCTAAGTTCCCGAAGGAGGCGGGCGGCCTTGCCGTCCCCAGCCTGAAGTAGGGGGGGTTGGAGCACACGAAGGCGGCGGGGCCGTCCAGATCGCCGGGGGAAAGCCCCCGCCAGTCGGCTATGAGCGCCTTGACGGGGGGAAGGCCTGGCGCGAGGGCCCGGGCTCTTTCGGCGTTGGCCTCCAAGGCGGGGAGGAAGGCCGGGTCGCGCTCTACCAGGAAGGCCCTCTCGACCCCTTTGAGGCGGCCCTGGACCATGGCCTCCAGGAGCACCACCCCGCACCCTGCGCCCAGATCGGCCGCCGTCCCCCGCACGTTTCCGGGACAGAAGCGGGCCAGCATCACCGAGTCCTCGGTGAACCTGTAGCCGTTGGCGGGCTGGATCCAGTCGTCGGCCGGGGAGGGCATGGCGTCGCGGTCTCCTGGACCGAGAGGAAGGCGGGCCGCCCGAGGCGGGCGGGAGTCGGCAAACGGGCTGGGGCGGGCGGGCAATGGCCGGCGGCGGCAAAAATGAACCCCGGCGGAGGCCTGGGCCTCCGCCGGGGTGCCTGTGGCCCCCTCCCGAACGCCGCACTCCCGGTTGGGGGCCGAGGGCGTGATTATTATCGCAAGATACCCGGGAAAAGAAAAGGGACTGCTCAGGAAAACGTCCCGGAGGCTTCTTAATCCCGCCTTTTTCGCGGCCTCCGGCCCGTAGGGAGGCGCCCGGCGACTGAAAAGGTTCCGGAGGGAGACCGGGGCGCCATTCCGGAAAATGACTTAGGTCAAAGCCTCGGAGGCGGGCCCCGGAGTTCCGGCTCCGCTGGGGTGACGATGGGAATATGGAGTCTTGGGATTAGGCGCGGGGAGGGATGGAAGGTGGGGCGGGAAGGGTGGAAGGGGACCGGGCTGGC
>JAIRZX010000732.1 GCA_031267005.1 Deltaproteobacteria bacterium | reverse complement strand
CACGGGCCCCAGTTGCGCCCTCCCGTGCTTGCGACGGCGGGCGCCGATCAGCCGATAAGCATTAGCTTACCATAAAGCGACCCGTCAGGCCAGCCTGGGTTTCAATAATGATTATATATTTGGCATGATTTTTGAGGCATCCGTAACGCGCCCTCCCCGGACATATCGAATGATTAGCGAAGGCGAAGGCCACAAGATAATACTGCCAACCATGGCGCGGCTCTCGGTCTGCTTCCCCCTCGCCCCGGAGTGCAGTCCCCGCATAGCGGATATTGCCCGTACATATTCCTGCCTCCTTGACGTCAGCTTCCTAAAGGGAGAAGAGACGCGGGCAAGTCTTCTAAAACGTCCGCCACCGGAGGATCGCGCCCGCTTGTTCCCGCCGGGCCGCATGGTCTTGGAGAAAGGCTTAATGCGGGGCGGGACCGGCGTGAGGGCGGAGCCGGGGCGCTCGCTTTGCCCGTCTCGGGGCGTCCGGTAATCGGGCGTCCGCCAATCCCCCAGGCAAAAAACACCGGACGGGAGATCCAAGCTCCTGAAGCCGCGCCCGTTATCTGGATACGCTGGAAGCGCTGATAGGCCGCCGCGCGGGCCTTCCGGGCGGACTCGTCGAGCGCCCCGCAAAACAGCTCCCTTCGGTTCCGGGGAGGGCGATCTGCGGCCGCGCGCGTCCCTCCGGCGCCCGGAGCAACCGAAAACCGGGCGGGGGCCAAGCTCCGCCTTGAGTCGCAAGGACACTCTCTTTCTTCCGGCATCGGGCGTTAGCTCGGATCCGAGGCATCCTTCGTTTCCGGGGCGAGCCCGTTTGCCCTGACGGGGGAGGCCGGGGCGGCCGTCCTTGCCAACAGGGATCCCCGCCCTCCCCCCGCTTCGCCGCCCCTCCTTAACGGCGCCCGTGAATCCGCACGGGCAGGCACGGGCCGGATTCGGAAAAAATTTTCGTCCGAGACTCGGAAACCTTCTTACCGGGAACGATTGCGGTCTGCAAAATGAGAGGAACGCCTCGCCCTGCCTTTCCGGGAAGGACTGGCGATTGATGCGCGTTTCCTCCGTAAGCCGGGCGCCGTCAGTTTCCGCATGGAAGCAGAGCATGGGTCTTAAAGTCCTTTCGCTCCGACAAACCAGAGATTTCAGCGTCCGGCCCAATACTGCGCCTTATCCCGGACTCATGCCGAACCTTATAGCGAGGGCATCGGCCGTCCGAGGTGTGTTTGCCTGGAAACTACCGCATGGCTCCGTATCCGCCAGATTGAAGGAAAGGGGCGCGGCAAGCGCGAGGCGGGCTGGCCGCAGCGGCGGGCGCGGTCCCGCTTGCGTCGCTGTACGGACAGGGCGATGGGGAGATTCGTTCCGCCGCCCGGGACAGGGAAGCCGGCTTTGTCTGGGGGGGGGGCAGCACAGGGACGCTCGCGGCCCCCCCAGACGGCGATAACTGCGGGAGCTGCTGCCGGAGGCTTCCGTGCCAGCGTGCGGCCCGGTCGCCAGCTGGCCAGCGTTTCGCGCACGGCCCGGCAACCACCTGAGCCGCGTTTCGCGGTCGGGGCGGGGCAGCCGCTGGCCTTCGTGATTACCGCCGTCCTTAATGGCGGGGGCCCGCCGGAGGTCGGAGGGCGTCGCCGGCTCCCTGCGCCGTTGCCTGGGAAGGGGGCGGGGCTCCGCGAAAGGACTGGCCGCCATGCCGGCGGGAGGGGGGGTGACGCGTTATTCCCGGACGCGGCGAGCGCCCGGGCTTCGATCCGACTGGCGGGAATTAAAGGCGCGGCCAGGAACACCTTTCCTGATGCGCCCGCTGCCGCAGCCTGGCTCCCGGGCGGGAAGGCCTTCCTTCCGGCTGTCTCCTGTCGCCCCGGAGGGGCCTCTGCGTGGACGGGGACGGAGGGCGGCGGCATCTCCAGACCCCGCCTTCCGGATAGCTCCCGAGAGCCCTGCCGGTGGCCTTGGGACCGAGGACGGCCCCGTCCAAGACGGCGGTTCTTCCCCGTCTTGCGCTCGGTTGTCGCCATAGCCTTACGGAGCCGCTGCCTGCCTCCTCAATCATCCGGAAGAAGCCGACCGCGCAGGCATCGGAACGCATCAGGGCGCGGGCGCGCGCACCCTGGCAACCGAGTCCCTGGTTTTGCCAAGATAAGGTTTTCCCGCGCCCCGGAGCCCGGGTTGCAGGGGAATTCCGCTGGGGGCATGACGCGGGGGACGAAGGGCCGGACGGCCTTGGGGCAGAACGGCCTTGGGGCAGAACGGACGACCGCCTGGCTACGGTTCCCTGGGCGGGTCCTCCGCCATGACGGTCACTGGACCGTCGTTTACGATCTCCACCTCCATCATAGCCCTGAAACGGCCCCTTTCGACATGGAGGGATTTCGCGCATTCGCCGGCGAAGAGCTCGTAGAGCCCCTCGGCCTTCTCCGGCGGGGCCGCGGCGGACCAGCTGGGCCTCCGGCCGCGCCGCGTGTCGGCCAGGAGGGTGAACTGGCTCACGACAAGGATCTCGGCCCCGATTTCCAGGGCGGAGAGGTTCATGTTGCCGTCGGAATCGTCGAATAGCCGCAGGTTAACCACCTTGGAGGCGAGCTTTACGGCGTTGGCCTCCCCGTCCCCCGCAGCCACGCCCAGAAAGACGCACAGGCCCCTCCCGACGGCGCCCAGCACGATCCCCCCCTCAGTAACCCTGGCTCGGGAGACCCTCTGGATCAACGCTTTCAAGCGCCTCCTCCTTTCCCGGGCGGACTTTGCCTGCCCGTAAATCCCGCGCGGAGCAAACCACCGAGCCGCCTAGAAAAGCGCCGACTCCTCCCTCGCGAGCCAGGCCGCGAGCGTGTCCCCGGCGCGGTCCTTCTCCGAAAGGGCCGCGCCCTCCGAAAGAACGCCCTCGTAAACGCCTTTCAGGCCGGGATCGCACAGCGTCCAGTCCAGATCCGGAGAGACGGGCGATATGCCGGCCTCGTTCCCCGGGCTCCAGTCCCCGGTGCAGAGGTACTCTATCGAAGAAGGTTCCGGGAAGAGGGTACCGTGCGCGAAGCCGGGGGGAAGCCAGATCCACTCGAAGAAGTCGGCGTCGGGGTCAAAGGGCATGTCGTAGAGGACTATCTTCCCCAGGGTCGGGGACTTCCGGCGGACGTCCAGGGCCATGTCCACGAGCCGCCCGGAGAGCGGCCGCACGAGCTTCCCCATGTAAGGGCTCCACTGGAAATGGAGGCCCCGGATGACTCCCTTAGCCGACCGGCTCTCGTTGGCCTGGAGGATCTTGAACTCCTCCAGCCCCAGCCGCGGGGCTATGGAGTTCATGTCCGAGGCCCGGTAGTGCTCCGTGAAGTAGCCCCGTCCGTCTCTGAAGCGGGCGGCGCGGATGACCTTGACGTCCGGGATGGCCAAGGGCGTCACTGAGAGGATCTTCATCTTTGGAAGGTCTCCTTGGAAGGCGCGGCAGGGGGCGAGGCGGGACGCGGCACCGGGCCGATGCCGGGCGAGGGCGAGGGAAAAAAAAGGAAAATTGGCAGGGCCAGAGGCGAAGGCTCAAGGCCGCTGGCAACACGGCGGAAAAGCCCGCGAACGTTAACCGCCCTTAGCGCGGACGTTAACCGCCTTAGTCAGTTTAGCCTATCCGTAGCGTTAATGCCAGTTCCCTGAATAGAGAAGGGGTCGTGCGGCACAATTGCGAGAGAGCTAGTGTGCAGCTGCAAAAATACGCGTTGGAATAAATATGTATAATTCTACCCAATTATGCCGCAAAAAATTTTGAGGGGGAGTATGGTTGGGCCAGAAGGAGATTGAGTATGGCCCGTATAGCTGTTCGCCCATTATCAGTATCGGGGTCATGGCCACCATGCTCACGGCCCTTGCGAAGCAGTCGACTCCGTTCAGCGTCGTCATGCGCTACAAGATAGTGATCATGAGCCACGACGGCAAGAGTGACGTCGGCATCGCCGAC
>JAIRZX010000087.1 GCA_031267005.1 Deltaproteobacteria bacterium | reverse complement strand
CGCCGGGTGGACGGGGGACGGGGGCCGGCAAGGGCGTCCCGGCCGGGGCCGCAAGGCTCCTCCGGGGGAGCAAGCCCCCGGTTCAGGATGTCCTTAAGGTGGCCGCGGCCCACGCGGGGGTGTCCCGCGTTCGGTCTGTCGGGAGCCGCCTAGCAGCCTTCAAGCCGTCCCGGCTGGGCGGGGGTCTGTCGGCGTACCCTGGGGAACTTAGGCGGGCGGCGCCTGGCAGGGCCCCGTCGGCCAGGCTTGCCGGACGCTTCCGGGGGCCCCGGGGGCCGTTTCGGCGGGGGACGGCGCGGTCCCGCAGCGTCCGTGAGGCTCGGGCGCCCTTGGCCAAGCAGGACGCGTCCGGGTCACGGGCGGCCCTTCCCGTCCCCGGGGGACGCCCGGCCCCCTCGGAGACGCCCGGCTCCGGGCGGGGCGACGTTGCCTCCGGCCCTCATCCTTAAAGTTGCTCTAAGGAGGCGCCGCCGAGGGCCTGGCGGCGGAGGCGCGGCCGCGTAAAACTGCGGGGGTGGGCGGGGCGGACAGGCGGACAAAGGCGGATTGCGGCTGCGGCTGAAGTCGTTTACAATGGTTCTCGCAAGGTTTCCGTATTCCGGACGCCATGCCCCCTGCTCCGAATCCGGGCCCGGACTGCGTGCTTCCGTCAAGGCGCGGTAATGAGATGACGGCTTTCATGTTTCCCCTATTTCCGATTCTAATTCTTGTTCTGGTCCTGACGCTATCCCGTGGTCGTGTTTGCCGGGCGGACGCGTCGGAAGGCTCCCCGGACGGCGCGGCGACCGGCACCGGAGCGGCCCCGGAAATGGCCAAAGCGCACCCGCACGGCAAGGATATTGTCCAAAAAGCCCTGTTTAAGAAATTTCCCCGCGCCGTATTGCGGCTTTTGGGATTCTCCAGCGAAATCGCCGGAAGCGCCAAGGAGATCGGCACGGAACTCTTCAAACCGCCCCTTTCGATAAGGCGCCCCGACATCATGTTCGTGACGGAAGACGACGACGTCGTTCGCCTTCTCGAGTTCAAATCCTCCGCGGGCAAGCACGACATCGACAAAGCCGTCGAGTACGCTTCGCTGGCGGCGATGGATTGCTCGCCGGTCAAGAACCGCGTTGTGCCGTCGTACATCATGATCGTCTATTCCGGCGGCTGCGGGAGTCGCCCGGAGGGCGTCTTTCCCGCAGGCGATCTCAAGGGGGCGGGTTACCTCCGTCTCGATGCCGTCCAGGTATTTTTGGATGACCGGCTCGATTTCGCCAGGATCGCCGAGACCGCCTGCGGCAGGGTCAACGGCCAGGCGCAGGGGGCGGCCAGGCGCGCCCTGTCGGACGTCGTGCGCGTCTTGCTGTACTCCGGCCCCCTGGGGCTCGTCCCGGCCGAGCCCTTGGGCACGACCGAGAAATATCTCGAGTCCGGGCGCAAGCTGGCGCTCAGATACCTGGACCCGGATATACTTTACAATATGTTGCTCGCCGTAGTCGCGCGGGGCAACATCGCAACTGAGGCCCTCATAGCCAAATATATGGAGGTGCTGGAAAAAATGGGTTACGACACCGCAAGCTTCGTGGACGGCGTTACAGGCGGCCGTTATTCCGCGCTCCTGCAGGAGAACGAGTCCAAGGACGGCACGATCAAGTTCCTGGAGGGGGAGGTCAAGTCCAAAGACGGTGCGATCAAGTACCTGGAGGGGAAGGTCAAGTCCAAGGACGTGAAGATCAAGTCCAAGGACGGGAAGATCAAGTCCAAGGACGGGAAGATCAAGTCCCTCCGTACGAAGTACACGGACGCGATAGCTGTTGCCGTCAGAGCCATGCGCAAGTCCGACATGAGCCCGGAGGAAATAAGCGCGGAGCTGAAGATCGGTTTGTCCGAGGTTTTAAGGATTCTGGGCAACGGCGGCGTGTGACGCCTCGGTCGCCCCGGACTTCCGGCGTCCCGCCCCCCCCTCGCGCTCGCGCTCGCGCTCGAGCGCCGGGACGCGCCCTCCGGATCCGGCGAGGGGGCTGGAGCCTTTCCTGCCTTTCCTTCCGTTTAGCACGATATTGACATTCTTGCTTCGGCGCGATCGCGCGGTCGGTGCCCGTTGTGAACACCAGGAACGGGAGGCGCCTTCACAACACCCTGCGGATACCCCACCCCGGCCTGCGCCTTTATGCCGTTGTTGCGCCATCCCGCCCCGTCCGCGTTCCCCAGCTCCGGCCCTGCCGCTCTCCAGGCGCCTGGGAGGGTCGTCCCAGCGCACTCGGCGCCGCCCGCCCCCGCCTTCCCCCCTTAACTCCCTATAACTCGCGGAACGGCCCCGAGCCCTTAACGCACCCCCCGTTAGAGGCGCCATCGCCAGAATAGCGGCCCGCCGCGGCACTGCCGTCTCCCCCCGCCCGTTTCCGCCTCGAATCCCTAACCGCACAGCGGTGCCCCGTCCCTCCAAGCGGCAAGGCATAAGGGGCGGCTCCCCAACGCTTCCAGGTCGGTTTTCCGGTGCTCCGGCCCGTTAGTCGCGGACGTTCCGCAGCGCGCGTCCTGGCCCGGCCGCGTCGGAAACCGTTTCACGGTAACGCTTCTTCTGCTGTCCCCCACTGCCGGGCCGGTCGCGCTCCCTTCCGGTGACGGGCTTGCTTTTGCGCGGGTTGGTCGCCTGTCCTTCCAGTGAACGGATACTTCAATTCCTATACCCTTTCACGGAGACCGGCTGAATTCCGGGCTTGCGGGCGGCGCCCCGAACCAGTCCCGCCCCGCACGGGCCCCACCTATTCCCCGCTGCCGCCTTCAGCGCGCCCAGATCTGGGCCGGGCGCCCGCCGACGCCGGGCTCGCGTTCCTCCAGGCGGCGCGCCTTTCCTTCCCGCGAACGGATGCCTTGGGAGCCGGGCCGCCATCCCCCCGATACCGGACCGCACGCCCCGGCCCGCCGCAACTCGCCTCCGGCTCCCGTATTACCGCCGTTCAGACCTCACGGCAACCTCTTCCTCCGGCGCCCGGACCGCCTCCCCAGGGCGCCCGGACAGCCAGCCCGCGAACGGAAACTCGCGTCGGCCTCCCCCGTGGGCGGCCGGGCCCTCCTCGGGAGACGGATTATCCTGGGAAAACGGCTGATCGGGCGGGATTAACCGCCTGGCGGGACCGAACCCGGAGCCTGCGGAGCCCCCTTGCGGCATCAGGTTGTCCGGGGCGAGGCAGCCGCCAGACCGGTTTTCAGGCGCCTCCCTCCCTGCGGTCCCCGTCCCCTGCGGCGGGGGGATAACCTCTTGGCTCCGGGGACGGTCGGGCCCAGCGCCCGTTCCCGCCTCTCCTGAGCGCCCCCGCCGCGCGCGGGAGCGGTGTTCCGCCGGGGGAGCGCGTGCCTGGTTTGGCAAGCCCTCCGTGCGCGGACGCCGCGATGCCAGTCAGTTTTGTCGCCGCTCGTTTTCCCGCGCCTGCGGGATGGGCCGCTTGCGGCCGCC
>JAIRZX010000726.1 GCA_031267005.1 Deltaproteobacteria bacterium | reverse complement strand
CTTAAAATGTCGGAAAACGCGGACGGCGCCGACGCGGCGGCCAGGGAGGGAATGGATCAAATCAGCCAAAAGGACTACGGCGATGCCTCCGAAAGGCCAGTCCTGGTGTCGATAGCCATAGGCAGGCGGGAGAGGAATATTGTTGCCTGCCTCTTCGAGAAGGACGGGCATGAGTCGACGGTCGTGTTCTAAAAATAAAGGCCAGTCCCCGCCCGCCCCTCGCTGAGCGCGGGTTTCGGCCGTCCGGGACGGCGGCTTTCGGCGCGTTCGGGTTCAGGAGCCCCTCCCGGAGCCCCCGCCGGGTTCCCCCCCCCCCGTCGGCGGCGCGTTTAAGCCGCAGACCGCCTCAGCCTCCGACGGGAACGGCGTATTCCAGCCCAAAATTTGACAAAAAACTTCATTTTTCCATTAGTTTCAAAGGGTAAGCCTTGAATAAGCCTTGAAACAAAATTCTGGGAGCCTCAAAAGAGGAGGTGGCTATGGCCTTGGGCTTGGGCTTGGGGTTGATTTCAGCCGAAGAGCCCATTTTTTAAACTTGGGCCGGGCCGCCCATTCCTCGCCCAACCACCGAACCGACCGACCCTCTCCGCAGAAAAACGTCGTTCCCGGCAAGTCCCCCCGGAGGCTCCGTACCCCTGATCATCCTTGCGGCACAAACTTTTACTTCCGTCCTTGACTTTTCCTCGCGCCGGGCCGTATATTCGGCTGAAGCCCAGAACGGCGCGGGCGCCCAGCGCGCGTCCTGCCGTCTCCCGCCTCAAGATTTTCCGCCGTCCCGGGCCTGTTCCGGGACGGTTTTTTTTACCCGCGCCTTTAAGGCTTTCCTCTCTCCCGGAAACCCGCCCGGCCGCGTCCCAACGGCCTTCGCGTCCTCGTCCCCGCCCGCTTTCGGGGCCGCGTCCCAACGCCCTTCCCGGCCGCGCCGCCGCAACCACCGGCGCCTTATCCAACGAGCGCCATATGCCACATCTCGTGATACTTGACGGCTACACGCTAAACCCCGGGGACCTGGACTGGACCCCCCTGAGTTCCCTTGCGGACGGCTTCGCCGTCCACGACCGGACTGAGGACCGTTCCCAAATACTCCCCCGCATAGGGGACTCGGAGCTGGCCCTGACCAACAAGACCCCGCTCAGGCGCGAGACCCTCTCCGAATGCCCCAAGCTCAAGTACGTGGGGATACTGGCAACCGGCTCCGACAACGTGGACGTGGAGGCGGCGAGGGAGTTCGGGATAGCCGTCGCCAACGTGCCGCGCTACGGGACCATGGCCGTGGCCCAGTACGCCATAGGACTGCTTCTCGAAATAACCGGGCGAGCGGGCCTCCACTCCGAGGCCATCAGGCGCGGGCGCTGGAAGAGCGCCCCGGACTGGTGCTTCTGGGACCGGCCGCTCATAGAGCTCGAGGGCAAGGTGATGGGCATCATAGGCTACGGCGCCATTGGCCGCGCCGTGGGGAAAATCGCCAGGGCGCTGGGCATGCGGGTAGTCGCCTACAACGGGGACCGGCCCCCAAAAACCGAGGAATCCGCCAGGAACGACCCGCTCGTTAACTTCACGGAGCTGTTGAGCGTCTCCGACGTCATAAGCCTGCACGCCCCCCTGAAGCCCGAAAACCGCGGCATCATAAACCGCGCCTCGCTTTCCGGCATGAAAGACGGGGTTATCATCATCAACACGGCCAGGGGCGGCCTGGTGGATGAAAAGGATTTGGACGACGCGCTCAAGTCGGGGAAGGTCTACGCCGCCGGTCTGGACGTCATGGCCTCCGAGCCCCCCGACGACGCGAATCCCCTGGTCTCCGACCCCAACTGCATCATAACCCCCCATATCGCCTGGGCGCCCCGCGAGACGAGGGCGAGGCTCATCTCGGAAGCCGCCGAGAACCTCCGTTGCTTTCTGGCGGGAACTCCCCGGAACCTCCTTTAGCGCCTGGGGGCCGAGACCTCCGGACGGCCTCCCGCCCCGGTGCCGCGTCCCGCCTCCCGTTATGAGGCTTCCCCTCTCCGCCTTGCAGCTTCCGCCTTTCGCCCTGCAACTTCCGCCTTACAGCTTCCCCCTTTCGCCCTGCAGCTTCCGCCTTGCGCCTTGCGCCTTGTTCCTTCCGCCTCCCCGCCAAGCCCCGCCCTTTCCCGGCGGCTCCGGGAGACTAGGTTAACGGCGATCCGGCAAGCCCCGCCGCCCGCCCCCAGGGCCGGTTCGCCTCTTGGCAGCCGCGACGCCGCCGTCCGTCGCCCCCCTTTCCCCGATAACCGCCCCCCCGTCGGCCGAGAACCTGCCGAAGGGAGGCAGACCAAGGAGGTTTCCCTTGAAGATAGTCATCGCCCCGGACTCTTTCAAAGGGAGCCTTAGCGCCCTTCGGGCCGCCACGGCCATCAAGAGGGGCTTCGTGAACGTATGGCCAGACGCCGAGTACGTGCTCTTCCCGGTGTCCGACGGCGGGGAGGGTTTCTACGAGTCGCTCGTCTATCTGGAGGACGGGGTGATAGTGACCGGCCAGGTCCGCGATCCGCTGGGCCGCGTCGTGGACGCGGGCTGGGGGCACTTGGAGGGCGGCGAGGCCGCCGCGGTGGACCTGGCCTCGGCCTGCGGGCTTTGGAGGCTGTCCCCCAAGGACTTGAACCCCGGCCGGGCCTCCACGCACGGCTTCGGGGAGCAGATAAGGGACGCTCTGGACCGCGGCGTGAAAAGGCTCGTCCTGGGCTTAGGCGGGAGCGCCACCAACGACGCCGGGGCCGGCATGCTGGAGGCCCTGGGCATGAAGCTCCTGAAGGCCGACGGTTCCCCGGTGGAGCCG
>JAIRZX010000725.1 GCA_031267005.1 Deltaproteobacteria bacterium | reverse complement strand
ATCCGACAACGATGAAAGCGTGGGACTAGTCGTCCAATTGCTCCATGATCTCGTCGGGGACATCTTCGTTGGAATAGACGTTCTGCACGTCGTCTAAGTCTTCCAGGGCGTCTAAGACTTTGAAGATTTTTGCGGCGGTTTCTTTGTCGCTGATCGCTTCGGTGAAGGTGGGGACGAATTGGACTTCTGCGCTCTGGTAGTCGTATCCGGCCTCTTGGACGGCTTTGCGCACGGCGACCAGATCGTTGGGGTCGCTGATCACGGTGACGACTTCGCCGTCATCGCGGATTTCTTCGGCACCGGCGTCGAGAGTGGCTTCCATCACATCATCTTCGCTGGCCGGATGCTCACCTTTGGCATCTACCTCTACCACACCTTTACGGCTGAACAGACGCTGCACCGAGCCGACATCTGCCATCCGACCGCCGTTGCGGGTGACCGCGACCCGGACATCCGAGGCAGAGCGATTGCGGTTGTCGGTGAGGCATTCGATGAGCACGGCGACTCCACCGGCCAGATATGCCTCGTACATGATGGTCAGGTAGTCCGTGCCCGAGCCCTCGCCGCCAGCGGCGCGCTTGACCGCACGGTCGATATTGTCATTGGGGACAGAATTCTTCTTCGCCTTCTGGATGGCGTCATAGAGGGTCGGGTTACCACCGGGGTCCGCACCGCCAGTGCGTGCGGCTACCTCGATATTCTTGATCAGCTTGGCGAAAAGCTTGCCGCGCTTGGCATCGATAGCAGCTTTCTTGTGCTTGGTGGTTGCCCATTTGGAATGACCGCTCATCTCCCCGTCCTCTCTATGCGGCATTGATTCTAGTGCAAGTTGGCTGAGTGGTTCCATGAGCCATCGGCCGCGCGTCGGGTCGCCACCCAGTCATACCTATTACCGGCAGGCGTGCCCGCCCCGGTCCCAGCGGCGTAAGTTTTCCCGCCCGGGCCCCGCGGGCCGGCAGGGCCGGGCGCCCGCGCCGCGGGCCTTGACAGTTGCGACGTCCTGCCGCAGAAGCGCCGATCCGCATGAAAGCACGCGCATTCCTGCGCTGTCAAGGCTTACCGCCCGCATCCCCCGCGGCTCTGGGGGCTGGGCGCCGCGAAGGGCCTCAGAACTCGTCCGGCTCGTCGTCCTCGTCCGGGGCTCCCGCGCTCCCCACGTCCCCGAGCGCGAGGCGGGGGATGAGGCCCGACTCGGCGTAGGCAGGCTCCAGGGCGTTGTCCAGTACGAGGACGGCGGAGCCGGACGCCACGCGGTCGCGCTCCAGGATACGCCATAATTTCGGGAAGTCGGGCCCCAGGTGCCCGGCGGGGCGCTCCAGGACGTAGAGCCAGGGCTCCTTGGCGATGGCGATGGCGTAGAGCCCCAAGCGCTTCAGGCGCGCGGGGAGCATTCCCGGCAGGGACTTGCGCATTTCCCGCCATTCGCGGCCGTGGACGCCCAGGGATCGGAGGACCCCGTAGGAACGGGGCAGGATCTCCTGCGGGGGGACGTCCAGGTTGTAGCTGAAGAAGATGGCCAGGTGCTCCAAGACCGTCCTCCCGGGAACCAGCGCCATGTTCCGGTGGACCAGCCCCACGCCCCGGTTGAAGCGGAGTTCTCCCCACAGCCCCGAGTCGTGGGGGCCCGCGCGGGGGCCCCAGGACATCTCGCCCGACGCGGGCCTGGCCTGCCTCATAGCGAGGCGGATCATCTCGTGCAGGGCCTCGAGCTTCGGGTGGAGGACCAGGGCCGTCTGGCCGGGCATGAGCTCCAGGTTAAGCGCGGGCCCAGTTGCCCCGTCCGCCTCAAGACGGACGCCCATGTAGGACAGAGCCGCTTGGCCGTCTGCGGCGCGGGGGGGAGCTATGGAGCCCGGGGAAGCCGGGGAAGCAGTTGGAGCCGGGGAGGCGGTTGAAGCAGTTGGGGCCGGGGAAGCCGGGGAAGCAGTTGGAGCCGGGGAGGCGGTTGAAGCAGTTGGAGCCGGGGAAGCCGGGGAAGCAGTGGAGCAGGCGGCGTCCTGGACCGCGTCCCCGCCGCTTCGCGCGCCGGGGGGGGCCGGGCCCGGCGCTCCGGCCGGCGGCCCCGGCCCGGGGGGGGGGGCCGGGCGGTGCGTCAGGCATAGAGCACCGAGACCAGGATCCCGGCCAGGGACGCCCAGAAAAGGCCTTCCAGGTTCCCGCGGCGGACGAGATCCGGCACCTCGACCTCGGCCCCGGCTGAAGCGTTGTAGGGGCAGTGGAGCGAGAAGAAGCTCAAGGCGCAGGACATGAGGACGCTCTGGACGGCCATGCGGAAAAAGCTGTAGGCCTTGACGCCCGAGACCAGCACGTTCATGAAGTCCTCGAGGGGGTAGGAGGCGAAGATGCGCGCCCCCAGGCCCACTCCCATCACGGTGAAGGCGCAGTGGAAGACCAGCAGGAAGGGGTAGGCGAGGAGCTGGCCCAAAAACCTCGGCCAAATCAGGAGGTGGGCGGGTGGGACGCCCATCGCCATGAGGGTCTCGAAGCCTCCGGAGAGCCTGATGCGGGCGATGCGGGTGGCGGCGGGTCCCGTGTAGGCCGTGGTCACCACCATGGCTATGAGGAACGGGCTTACTTCGTTTAACTGGACCGTGAGCGTGAGCCTCACGAGGTAGTCGGTGCCGCCTAAGTTGTTAAGGGCGCCGAACCAGACGACGGCCCACAGGTAGCCCGCCATCACTCCCAGAACCGAGCTGAAGAAGGCGGAGTTCCTGACGCACAGGAAAGCCTCGCCCC
>JAIRZX010000701.1 GCA_031267005.1 Deltaproteobacteria bacterium | reverse complement strand
GCGACGGGAAGTCGTACTCCGCCTCCACGAGCTCCAGCCCGCCGGCCTCGATCTTGGAGAAGTCGAGTATGTCGTTTATGATGGAGAGCAGGTTGCTTCCCGCCGACTTTATCTCCGTTCACAAGCGTCCAAGAAAAATCTACCCTTCCAGAACGAATGCAAAATATTATAGCTAATAATTTTTAACTATAGATAATTATGTTTAATTATAGTGTTTGATATATATAAAAAGATTTATGGTTCTTTATTTGCCTTTTTCTGACCCTTTATGCTTCTTAGATATTTATTGGCAATATTCAATATCTCATACATTGAAAATTTAGAGTCGCGCATAACTGTCGAGTTTTGTAGGCGCGCATAATAATTTTCTTGACTTATGCCTGATGCCATGCAAATATAAACAGTTCATCTTGATTACAATCCAATTCGGCATGCTGGAGCCATCGCCATGCAGGAGCCATCGCATGGATGACATCGCCAAATCCTCCACCTCCCTAATCCGGCAACTGCTGGCCTCGGGACTTGGCCGCCGTGAGATTCAAAACATAGCCGCGGATTTAGGCACCGACAAATACGTGAAGGAGTTCAATTCGTTTGCGCATTACACAACCATGATGTTCTCCCAGATTTCCGGCGCCGACTCGTTGAGGGACACGGTCGGAGGCATCGTCTCGAACAGGTCGACAATCAGGGAGCTGCAGTTGGACTGCGTCCCGAACAAATCAACCCTTTCCTACGCGAACGCCCACCGCGACTATCGTTTTTTCGAGCGGGTCTTTGCCGGGACCCTTGAGAAAATCAAACGCGAAACCGCCCCGTTCGCCCTGCGGCACCCTTTCGCCTTCGACAACCCGATGCTCTCCCTTGACTCGTCCGTCATCACCCTTTGCTACTCGCTTTTCGACTGGGCGAAGTACAGGACGGCGAAAGGCGGGGTCAAGATACACGTGCTTCTGGACAACAGCCACTACCTTCCCCAGGTCGTCGGCTTCAGCAACGCCAAGGAGCACGACATCAACTTCGCCAGGACCCTCGCCCTCCCGAAGGGCACGATCGTGATCATGGATCGCGGCTACTTCGACTTCTCCCTTCTGTTCAAGTGGACCCGGGAAAATATCTATTTCGTCACCAGGATCAAGTCCAACACCGAGTTTGTGGTCGTGAAACAGGCCGAGGTCCCCCCTGCCCCGGACAGCCCGTACAGGGAAGACCTCCCCCGGGACCGGCACGGCCCGAACCGCCAGAAGAAGCCTTTCACGGTCGTAAGGGACCAGCTCATCGAACTGTCCTCCCGCCGCGGCAGGAGCCGCTGCCCCGTCACCCTGAGGCTCGTGACCGCCGAGGACCCCGACACCGGCGAGGAGTACCGGTTCCTCACCAACATCATCTCCAAGAGGATGTCCTGCCACGTCGTCGCGGCCATTTACCGCGAGCGGTGGTCCATAGAGACGTTCTTCAAGACCATCAAGCAGAACATGGTCATCAAGACCTTCCTGGGGACCTCGGAGAACGCCGTCCGGATCCAGATCTTCGTGGCCTTGACGGCCATGCTCCTGATAGCCCTCCTCAAGCACAGGGCCGCCGTCGACTGGAACTTCTCGAACCTCCTCCACCTTATCAGGATAAACCTCTTCTCCTACTTCAACATCCACGACTGGGCCAACCGGCCTCACTGCGAAAAGCCCCCGCCCGAGGCCAACCCCCCGCCGGAAAACCCCGTCACGAGGGCAAACTCGCTGTTCTGACCCCGAACCCTTCCCCGGCGGCGGCCCTGTCCCCGCGGACGGCCGGTCCCCGCCGGGTTCCGGACGATTCCGCCCGCCGGACCGCCGACGGGCGGAAGGGGGGAAGACCGCGCCCGCGACGGCCGTGACGGCGCCAGGCCAGACCGGCCGGCGCCCGTCGCGGCTCCGGCCGCGCAAACGCCCGCGACGCGCCTTCCGCGCAGGTTTCAGGCGGAACGGCGGAGGCCCGGCCCCGTCGCCTTCACCGCCGTCCCGCGCCTTGGATCGGCCGGTCGCCCGGGTTGCCTTCAGGCCTTGGAGCCTGTTGCATAAAGCGCTTCAGCCATCGGCATGATACAGGTGGCTGTAGAGGACGTTAGCTCTTCTTCCGCATTTGGCCTCATGCTCTCCCTCAAAACCCTTTACGCGACAGGCTCCTAGACCTGCACCTTGACGTCCGCGTTCTCAAGCCTTCCCATGAGGGTCAGCGAGAAGCTGGCCCCCATGAACTTCAGGTGCGGGCGCACGTGAATCACCATCTGGTGCCAGCCAGGGGTGTCGGGGAGGTCCGTCACCACCTCCTTGGCGCTCCTGAGCGGCCTCCTGGCCCGGATGGACGGGGAAGGGCTGTCCATGTCGGTCACGTACTGGTTTATCCACTGGTTTATCTCGCGCTGGAGCGTCAGCGAGTCCTTCCAGGTGCCGATGTTCTCGCGCTGGAGGACCTTGATGTAATGGGCGAGCCGGTAGATGACCATCATGTAGGGGAGCATGGTGGAGATGCGCTGGTTCATGTTCTCCTGCGGATTCCCTCCAAACCGGGCCGGGACGATCCGCAGGACGGACTGGGCGCTGTTGAAGGAAGCCTTGCCCGTGCTCCCCATGGCCGAAAGAGGCAGGAATCCATAGAAGGAAAGCTGGTTCTCGAGCTTCTCGCCTATCAGCGTCCGTGTGGAGATTCGGGCCTGGACGTCCCCCATGGACTCGAACTCCAGGCTGGGAAGATCGTCGACCAGCCCCCCCCCCGTCCACGCCGGTGAAGTCGGTGTACCAGCGGTACCTTGCGATGCTCCCCGCCATGCGGGCGACAAGGAGGAAAGCCGAATACCCCCACGCGTAGTCCCTATCCGCGTCCGTTACCCGCTCGGTATAGTTGAAGCTCCCGACGGAACGCGAGAATGGCGTGTAGGGGAGCCTGGCCAGGAAGCCCGGGAGCACCAGGGCCAGGGCCCGGGAGTTCTCGCGGGTCCGCAGGTCATAGAAGGGGGCGTACCGGGGGCCCTCCAGGATTGTGGAGAGATCGGATATGCCCGATAGCTCGGACCATTTCCCGAGCCCGAAGAACCCTATGCCGGCATCGGCTATGAACGGCGCGTGGGCCATGGCCGACACGGCGGAGATCTGGCGGAGGACGGCGTAGTCCTCGGGCCTGGCGCCGAACTCGTAGGCCCCGAGAAGGACGGCGTACGGCTTGCCCCCGTACTGGCCGTACTCCTCCGTGTAGGCTATCCGGTAGACGGAGGAGCGCACGATCTCCGGGCTGTCGGTCAGGTCGTAG
>JAIRZX010000678.1 GCA_031267005.1 Deltaproteobacteria bacterium | reverse complement strand
GGGTTCCAGCAGCAGCCCCAGCAGGGGTTCCAGCCGCCCCAGCCCGGGTTCCAGCAGCAGCCCCAGCAGGGGTTCCAACCGCCCCAGCCCGGGTTCCAGCAGCAGCCCCAGCAGGGGTTCCAGCAGGGCTCCCAGCCGCCCAAGCCCGGCCCAAATTCTACAAAACCATGATTTTCTCCAATAGTTCCAATGGTTTAGCCTTTGGAATTATTGTCCCTTTTTCCGCCGGGGACTCAAAACCGGCTGGCTCCAATCGCATCCTGGGGGTCAGCGGAATGCTTCCGGCCCGTCTTTCCCCCGTTGTCCCGGACGCCTCGGCCCGTCGTCACAGTTGTCTGTTCCCCGGCTGTGACGGCTCCGGTGCCTCTCCATAACGCAACTCCCGCTGCAGCCAGGGGCGGCCCGGGGGAGGGCGGCTGCCCTGGCGGGCAGCCGTGGAAGTCGTGGCGCACGCCTCCCCGGGCCATGCGGGCCGGAAGGAGCGCCTGTCCCCTCACCAGCTGGCTGCTAGTTTCCCGGCCCGCTTGCGCAAGGGGACGGGCTTGACCTTCCGGGTCACTGGGCCGCAGCCACATGCCCATATGGCCTTGCTGTGCGCCCGGACGGCCGCTATCGGCGTCGCGGACGCCTCGATCTACACTTTCGCGTCCATGCCGTTTGCCTTGGCTGCCGTCGTGGCCATCTTCCGCGTCTCCATCCTGTTTCTGACGGTGGCCCAACTGACGTTTATTCCAGCCTCTTTGAGCTTCCGCCGGATGTAGTTGGCGCGCTGGCAGGCGGGGCAGAAGATGTAAATGCGGTTGTCCGCCAGCCTCTCCGAGTTGCGGAAGAAGGGCATGAAGCCCAGCTCCGACTTGAGGCGCTTGAGCACGCCCTCGATCCCCGCCCGGCTGAAGGACGGCTTCAGGACCTCCGCCGTTTCCAAGGCGAGGTGGTTTGTCCCGATGCCGGACACGCCGGGGCAGCCGGCCTTGCTCCCGGTGACCTCCACCCTTTCTCGCTTCACCGAAACGGCCTTCGATGAGTCGCCCCCGCAGGGTACGACCTCGATCCCGAAGCGCTTTGCCCGCCCTCTGCCCTTGCCCGCCCTAGTGGAACTTTGAGCTTGCCTATAATCTCGCAAGCGTAGCCGGCGCCCTTCCGGGCCCGTGGCTTGCGTAGCCTTTCGTCCAGCTCCATTATCGCCTTCCCGGACTTCCTCGTCACCGACCCGGCTATGTCCAGGACCCTCCTCCCGCGGCCCTCGGCATCGTAGCGGATCGTCGCGGACTCGCCGTCGGAGTTCGCCGTGAGGCAGGCGCTTTTGCCGGTCCCGGCCTCGCTCTTTTTCCGGTCCCGGCCTCGCTTTAGAATCGGACGGCCATCCGTCGGTCGAACGGCTCGTTCCGCTCGCGGCTGGCGACCGCGTACTTGATGCCCTTCGCCTCCCTACGCTCCCGGTTCGCTTTTGCGCCGTTGGCCTTGTCCATCAGGAACAGGCCGCCTTCCCCGGCGCCCCAGCCTTCGAGCCCGGCTCTGAAAGCGGCGGTCTCGGAGACGTTGCCCGGCAACGTCCGGCTGCGCTTAATGAAGCCGCTCGCGTTGGCGGCGGCTAGGGTCGCCAGCGGGCAGTCGGCCCTCTTGGCCTTGCTGGCGGCCCCCTCGCCGCTTTCGCGTTGCCCTCGCCCAGTCCCTCGACGTGGCCGATCGTCATGGCGATTAAAATCGTGGCCTCCGCCTCGCCGTTGGGGGAAAGCTTCGCCTGGAGCAGGCCGTCGGCGTCGCCTGTCCTTGAAGAGCTCGACGTCCGCCCGCGGAGCACCTTGCCGTAGTTCCCGGAGACCTTCGTCCCCAAGACCCGATCCGTGTGAACTGTCACCGCACGATCAAAATGCCCGTCCCTTATCCACAATCAAAATGTCATGTGCCGGCATGCCAACTGCTGGGGCCGGGGGGGGCTCCCCGAATCCCGCAGTTGGTATAATTATTGCGTTAAGTATTACGTTTTAAAATTTAAAAAAAACTTGTTTCGATCAGGTTTCCTTCTTCTCTATTCCTTCTTGGGGAGCAAGTCGGTCTCCAGGTTGCGCCCTCTGAACCTGGCATGCCCGGCGTCGCCGAGCCGACGCTACATAATTACCTTGTTTCGCGCCAAGCCGCGAAGGGATTTTCCTTTCACGGTTTGGAACTTCTTCCCGCACACGCTGAATGTGTTAGCCGTTGGTCACGGCGCGCTCGTACTGGACGCTGAAGATCGCCTCCAGATTGAGGTCGCCAACTTGCTTGCGAGAGTCGAAGGAGGCCAAGGGCTTGACGCTGAACTTATCGTTGCGGAGATGAATGCACCCGTTTTTCAGGAACTCGTTTGCGGACTCGATGTCCTCAATGCCGATGCGGCGGAGTCTTCATACAGACGCGAGAGGGCTTGGAGTACCCTTGAAGACAGTCAAGGCCCAAAAGCCTGTCTTCTCTCTGGCCTGCTCGTTGCAGCCCCTTACAACCTTTTCCGCCAAGCAGTCTGGCGCCGCAGGCCGATCCGCCCATCCAGCAACACAACCGTAACCCGCGATGGACGGCTTCAGAAACCACGTTCGGCAAAACCCGGCGCTACGCAGCTTCAATTCCACAAAAGCCCATGGACCATGGAGTCCCCGCTCGCTGACTCGGCCCGCCGTCGCTGGATAGAGCTCCCGAAGACCGCCTCGGCAGGGGGGCGCTGAAACTTCCGGTGCGTAATTTTCTCCAACATCACCCTGAACGCCGCTCCCTCCTCCCGCGCCTGCCTCCCCGATTCGGACTGGACGACACCGGCGCCTCCGGCGAGGCCTGAGACAGGCGCGTCTTTAGAGTCTACGTCCGCCCCTAGCCTCAGCTATCCGAGAGCGAGTCCGGGAACTCCGCGTCGGGGATTGGCCCCAAGCGCCCGAATGGCTCCGGACGCGGGTTATTAGCCACCCGTCCCTCACCGGCGGGAAGAGGGCAGGACCGGGCATCTCCGGAGCGCTTCTGGGAACTTATTCTAAAAACGCTAACTCCGCGTCGCTACGAATTCCGCTACGGCACGCTCTTCGCGTCAGCGGTGGATACGCGTTAAGCAACGGCGATAATTTCGCGGCTGCACGAACTCCGAGTCGGCGTAAATTTCGCGGCTGCACGGACTCCGAGTCGGCGTAAATTTCGCGGTTGCACGGACTCCGAGTCGGGACGGTCTCCGCCGGGATCCGTTCAAACCGGACGGTCGTAAGGCAAACCTCGCGGCACAGCGCTTGGCTGCCCCCAAAAGCCCCCTTGCCGCTGCGTCCTGATGCCTGATGCCTGGGCGGGGTACCGCGCTGACGAAGGGGCGGGGCTGCCGCCCCGGCGGCGGCTCGCGCGTTCGGAAACACGCTTCAATCGAAGCGCTTGTCAAGCTTCCAGAGTATCTCCCCGTCCTTCTCGCCGCAGGGCTGGATCACGGTCAACCCCGCGAGAACGCTTGCCTGCGTAAGGCTCGGCAACTCATCGTCATCCCCCGAGTCGATTACCTCCACGAGCCTCTCCCAGATCGAGGGCCCGAGGCTCCGGAGTTCGTCCACGGCGCGGGAGAGCTGCAGTGGCGCGCCGTTCCTGCCATCACGAGGCTTTATTGGGGCGAAGGGAATCCCCGCGAGCTTGTTCGCCTCACCCAGCACCAGGGAGTCCCACCCGCCGGTCCTACAGATTATGCCCTCGGCCTCCGCAGGGTCCATCCCGCACGCCGCGAGGTAGAGGGCGACGGCAGCTGCCGTCCAGCGCCCGGCCACGACCGGCCGCAGGAGGGGGAACTCGCACGCGCAGTCGTCACTCAGCAGGATCTCCGGCGGGCAGAGGTAGACTATGAGATACCTCCCCCACTTCATGCCGTGGCGGGGCTTGATCATGGCCGAGAACTGCGGGAAGGGGTCATGGGAAGTCTGTTCCCAGCCGGTCAACGCGTCCACCGTCAAGCTCGCGGCGCGGCCGGCGTTGATGCTCGCGTAGAAAACGCGCAAGAGTTCGTCCAGATGCGAGTGCAGGCCGACGACGTCGCCCAACTCTAAGGAAGCGAACTTGGATTCGTAGTCCCCGTTCATGTTCTCCGCGAGTGTCAGGGTTTCCATGGCGAGGGGCACCCTGTCCGCGCCGGCGGCGGGCGCCGCCGTCACCCTCGCGAACGTAAACTGGTGCCTTTGGAAAAGTTCCGACTCCTGCTTGACGGTAAAAGGGCTCGGGGCTGGCAGGGGCGAGGCTTCCGGGGCGGCCTTGCCCTTTCCCCTCGATCCCCTGCCCTTTCGGGGCTTGGCCTCCCCGTAGCCCGGGACGAGGTCTATGCCGAGGAGTCGCGCCGCCCAGACGGCATCGGGACCTCCGTCCCCGAAAATTCCCGGGAACTTCCCGAGGGCGGCCCTGGAGGCCTCACCGAATGGCGGGGGCTCCAGCCCCTTCTTTTCCCCGAGGGGAAGGATCCTCCTGGCTGACGCGAGAATGATGTCCTGAGGTACCGGCAACGCCCTCATCGCCTCCAAGGCGACCTGGGGGCCCTCCCTGCCGCCCAAAAGCATCGGGAAGGCCGAAGAGCGGAAATAGTCACCGTCGCTACCGTTTATCACGATGCCGGAATCTTCAAGTTCTAGCAAGGAATTCTGTATAAAGGACTCGTCCGTGGCGCCGAAGGCCTCCGGCCACGCGGTCGCGAGCCGCTCGCGGAGCCGCTCGCGGTACGCCCCCCCCCCTATTCCCCGCACGGAGCCGTCCTCGACCGCCGCCTTGTCCAGCTCGGCGGCCTTGTCCGGCTCGGCGGCCTTGTCCGGCTCGGTGCCCTTTACCGCCCTGCCCTCCTTGGCCCCGCTGGACTTTTCGGCTTCGCCGGACGATGCCCCTTCGGAGTTACGGGCACGGTCCATTTCATCGGCCACGACGGCCAGGGCTACTGCCCTGTTGATCGGGTCCTCCAGGAAAGAAGCAACTTTCCCGCGCAGGACGCCCTCCGTCTCCGGGTCGAAGAAAGCCCGCGACACGTGCCTAGCGGATACGACGTAGGGAGGCGCGGCGTCCGGAGCGAGGCATTTCAAGGCTTCGCGGCAGGCGGAGGAGGCGAACGCCGCCACCGCCCCGGGGTGCCAGAAACCCAACGCCATGACGCGGTAGGCCAAATAAGGGCTCTCGAATGTCCAGCCGCCCTCGGAAAGCGCCCCCACGAGCGAGGAGAAAAGAGAGTCGGGAGGGGGGGGTTTCATGAAGTATCCGGGGCTCAAGGAGGCGAAAGGCGAGCAAGGGTGACTCTCGAACCTGCGGGAAAGCCGCCGTCCCGCAAGTACGAGCTTCATCGCGCCCCTCCGGAGCGCTATCGAGCGGAGGGCCAGCAGATCCTCCGGAAACCGCATGAGCGAATCCATCATGCCGTCCGCCCCGTCCACCATGACCGTCACGCGGGAGGGCCGGCCGTTCGCGGCCTTGTTGGACTCAAGGAACTCCAGGTTCTCGGCGGCGCTCAGGCCCAGATCCCAACCGGGCAGCTCCAGCGTCTCGGCGGCCTTGCGCAGCACGGCCTCCAACGGCCCCAAGCCCTCCGGCGCCTCCCTCTCGGTCTCCGGCCAGTCCATGAGGCAAGCCCAATCGCCGAGTCCGAAGGCGGACGACGGCGGCGAGTTCAAAAGGAACCGCATGAGGGAACTCTTCCCGGAACCGGACGGCCCCGAGACCCTGACGACCCCAGAATCCTGGGCGATCAAGCTCGCCATCGAGCCAGACTCGGCCCACTCGCTACCCTTCCGGTCCCCGGCGAAGGGATCGAAAGAGCCCAGGGCGGCGCCCGCCCGGAAAATCCACTCCAGGCGCCGCGCCTTGTCGGAGGGGGCGACGGCGGCGGCAGCGGCCATGACGAAAGGATCCATGACGGCCAGGGACCGCCCTGCCCCCCTTGCCCAGCAATTGATCCTGCCGCGCGCCGCCAAGTTCAGGGGGGCCATCGATATCGCGAGGGCAGCGGACGAACCGTCCGGCTTCCAGGCGTCCAAGACGCTTACGATATCCCCGGCAGGGGCGCATTCCGGAATGAGAGCCACGGTTATGGCCCCGCCCTTGGCAGCGGCCCAGGCGGGAAGGTTCGCGCGCAAGCGCGTGTCCGCAGAATACTGCAACACGCCTCCCGACGACTCCTGGACGCCGGAGGAATCGATGGCTATCCACTTGAGCGCCCCTTCCAGGGCTGGGAAGGACGGGGCGCCACCCGCGACGGAAGCGGCAAGCGCCCTCCAGATCCTCCCGGCGGCGCCGGCCGCCGGAGAGGGGGGCTTGGCGCCCCCCGCGAGGGCGCCGGCCGCGGCCTCGAACGGATCGCGCGCGGCGGACAGGGCCGGAAGGGCGGCGAAAAACCTCGCTGCGTGGCTCACAGGAAGATCAGTAGGGAGCTTGGCGTCCGCTAACCTTTGATTCAAGCAATGGCCGTGCCAGCCAAGGATATCCCAGGCGGCATGGCCCTCGCGGGAATCCAGGAGCATCCGGGCGACCTCGCCGTGCTTCCCCGGCATCCTGTCGGACTTCCCGGCTAAACGCTTCATCCTGGACCGCGCTTGTTCGAGGCGGCTATCCAAAAACCTGTCCGCCGACTTTACGGCCTCCGCGACCTCGTCCATCAAGCCGTCCACTGACTTGGACTTCCAGCCGTCCGGAAACTGTTCCAGCGCGTCGCGGACTGTCGACAGCGCATCATCGAACTTGTCTCTGAGCGCGAACCCGACAGGACCGCTCAAGGTGCCGGAGACAAGCAAGTCCTCCAACTTCGCCAGCGAGTCTTCCAGGAAAGCTTCGAATTCGGACTTAGGCGGCTGCACCTTCGCGGCATCGTCCGCCGGGGGAACCGTAGCCGACTCGGCCGCCGGGGGAGCCGCAGCCGACTCGGCGCCGGAGGCCGAATCCTCCGGTTCAGCAAGGGAGTCGAAGTCCCCCCTGTCGAGCCTGCGGGCGAATCCGGGGCTGAAATCCCTCTCCAGGGGCTCCATATCCGCTTCGGCAAGGGGTTTGGGGGTCGAGAGGAGCCGGAAGAGGGCGGCCGCAGCAGGCGCCTTTTCCTCCCAGTCAGGTGAGCCGTCCGGCAGCGCTTCGAGTTCCCTTACGAGTTCCCTGGCCGCGGCCGCGTCACGGGTGAGGCCGGCGGCCTCCAACGCGGCGGGAAGGGCGCCGAGAATCCTCGCCGCCTCGGCGAGGGCCCCGTCGCGGAGGGCCGTAGCCGCCATGGCCCAGTTTCTGGCATGCGCCAGGCAGAACTCGGCCAGCTTGGCCCCGTCCAACTCCAGCGACTCGCCCAGCCGCGCGATCCCCTTCCCGCCGCGGGCCTTGGAGAGGCTTTCTAGAGCCTTGCGAAGGCCGTCCAGCCCGCCGCCGAACGGCGCGAGGCAATCGTTTACGAGAGCCATACACAGGAGCAACTCGACTATCCCATGTGTCGCGGCAGACTTCTCGCCGCAAGCGGTCTTCTGGGCATCCGGTCCGTCAGCGGGCACCGTGAGCGTCTCCGGCGCGGCCGCCTCCGGGGCGCCAGCGGGCGCCCGGACGGCTTCCGGCGCTACCGCCGCAGGGCCGCCAGCGGGCTCCGGGTGAGCTTCCGGCGCGGACGCGTCAGACGAGTCGGCGGAGGCCGAAAGCCCGCGCTGAACCTGGACCCTGGCCCGGCCCAGGGGATTATCCTTGGCTCCGTCTTGTATCTTGGCCTGCGCCTCAGCGGACGGTTGCCGGCTTTCTGCGGGCTTGTCCGCCGACTTCAGCGACTTGCGCGCCCGTGTCACAGTGACGTCCTGGCGGCCAGAGTTGCCGACGAGGATACGCGCGGCGGGATCGGACTCAAGTCAAGGCTTTCGGAATGCTGATAGGGCATAGATGTTAGGTCTTTCCTTGCCGGGTTACTCGACGCGCTCCGGGGCTTCCTGCGGGAGTCTAGCTACGGGCGACGTTTCGGCTAGCGTCACTCTAATTGTCTTGAAGCGTTATGTCAAACTACCTTCGCCCCCTCGCCACTTTGACTACCCTCCCCTTGCCCTGAATCCGGTTGGCGTCCGACGCGTGACGTCACAGAGAGCGCGAAACGGCTCCCCGCCCATCGGAGCCGCGACTCCGCGTCCATGTTATCCCTCGGCCTGCGGCCCTGGACAGGGCGTCCGCCGCGTCCTCCCTCTCCGCTCCCCATTTCCATCAAAGCCGTTAAGGCGCCGTTGAGGCACCTTGGAATAGACCGGAAATTCCCGCGCGGACAGGCGCTTTCACAGGCGATTCGCAGGCAAGCCGCTGAGATGCCGCCGCCTGCTCTGCGGCAGAAAGACCGGTCACAAGCGCCTGCGGCTGCAAACGCCTTACGATGCGCGGCACCTTATGACAGCCTTAATGACGCATATGCCCGATTCGCGGCTGAAGCAAATATTCCAGCCGCCGGACCGACATTATTCGCTAGTGTTATAGCTGGAAGCCACAAAGATAAACTTCCCTTCATTCCCTTCATTCCCTTCATTCCTTTCCTCTCCTCGAATGTTCCCGCGACTTGCTCCCGCTCGTTGCGCCCGTTCCTTTGCACCCGCTCCTGCGGTATACCCGGCCTTCCCGGACCTGGGTTGCCTTTCCTTCCCAATCCGCTCCTTTTCCGGGAACGCCGGACAAAAAAAGGGCCGGGAGGAACCCGGCCCTTCAGG
>JAIRZX010000670.1 GCA_031267005.1 Deltaproteobacteria bacterium | reverse complement strand
CAGGCTCGAGTCCAGGTTCAAGTCCTGGTCCAGGTTCAGGTTCAGGTCCAGGTTCAGGTTCGAGTCCAGGTTCAAGTCCTGGTTCAGGTTCAAGTCCAGGTTCAGGTTCAAGTTCAGGTTCAGGTTCAGGTTCAAGTTCAGGGTCAAGTCCAAGTCCAGGTTCAGGTCCGGCTTTCGCTCCGGAGGCGTCCCGCGGCCTCCAGTTTACGGCTTTTCGATTTTCAAGCCTTACGGTTTCCGGCCTTGCGGCTTCAGGCGGCGGCCCGCCTGAACCCGGCCATCAGCCTTCGGCCGGCGGAACGGGTCGGCCCCTCGGGCGCCCGGCCGTCGCGCCTCGCACTTTCCAGCGGCCCCTGCAAGGACAGCCCCGATGCTTTACCGACTATTCCTGGACCTGGCCAACGAAGTGAGCGCCTTCAACGTCTTCAGGTACATCACTTTCCGGATCATCCTGGCGTCGCTCACCTCCATGGCGGTCTGGTTCGTGGCCGGGCCCGCGTTCATAAGGAAGGTCAAGGCGTACCACGTGCGCCAGTACATAAGGACCGAAGGGCCCGAGAGCCACCAGGCCAAGGCGGGGACCCCCACGATGGGCGGGCTGCTTTTGCTCGGGGGGGCCTTCCTGTCCTGCCTGATGTGGGCGGATCCCCTCTCAGAGCTGGCGCTGGCCATGTGGGGGGTGATAATCCTCTTCGCCGCCGTGGGCTTCCAGGACGATTACCTGAAGATCAGGCGCCGGCGCAACGAGGGGCTCTCCGGCAAGCAGAAGTTCGCGCTGCAGTGCTTCCTGGGCCTTCTGGCGGGACTCATCCTCTACAGGACCCCGGGCTTCAGCCCGATACTGACCTTCCCGGTCTTCAAGAACCTCATAGTCGATCTGGGGCCGTTCTACGTTTTCTTCGCCTCCCTGGTCCTGGTGGCCTCGTCCAACGCGGTGAACCTGACCGACGGGCTGGACGGGCTGGCTGCTGGCCCCTTCATCATGGCCGGCGCGACCTACATGGTCTTCGCCTACTGCGCGGGCAATTCCGTGATAGCCGCCCACCTCCAGATAACGAGGGCCCCGGGTGCCGCGGAGGTGGCGGTGGTCCTGGCGTCGCTCATAGGCTCGGGGCTCGGGTTCCTGTGGTTCAACGCCTACCCCGCCGAGATTTTTTTGGGCGACGTGGGCTCGCTTTCGCTGGGGGCGGCGCTGGGCTTCGCGGCGCTCATAGTCAAGCAGGAGATCCTCCTCGTCCTGGTGGGCGGCATCTTCGTCATGGAAGCCCTTTCCGTCATCTGCCAGGTGTCCTTCTTCAAGGCCACCAAGGGGAGGCGGCTTTTCAGGATGTCGCCCATCCACCACCATTTCGAACTGAAGGGCTGGCCGGAACCCAAGGTCATAGTCCGCTTCTGGATAATCGCCATAGTCCTGGGCCTCGCGGGGCTGTCCACCTTGAAGCTGCGCTAGCTGGGCGCGGGGCGCGGGCCGCCCGTTTGGCCCGGGGAACGGTATTCGGCCTCAGGGGCCGGGGAGCTAAGCCTTCAAGCGGAAGGGCCTCGCAAAAGGCCGCAACAGGATCCGCCGGGGCAAGGAAGTAAAGGAGACGCGAAGATGAAAGGTCCGAAAGGCATGAAGGCCCTGGTGCTGGGGGCGGGGAGATCCGGGGCGGCCGCGGCGAGGCTCTTGAGAAGGCTGGGGGTCGAGCCCAGCATCTACGACGACCAGCGCCCCTGGGACAGGAAGGGGCAGGCGGCGGAGCTTACCGACGCCGCCGCGCTCTACGGCCCCGGGGAGCTGCCGCCGCTCGACCGCTTCGGGCAGGTGGTGGTTTCCCCCGGGGTGCCGGTCACCCACAGGGTGGTGAAGGAGGCCGCGGAACAGAATATCCCGGTCCTGGGCGAGCTGGAGCTCGCCTGGCGCAACCAGGACTTGCCGTTGGCCGCGGTAACGGGATCGAACGGGAAGAGCACGGTGACCGAGCTCGCGAGCCACATCCTGGAGAAGCTGGGCGAGAGGCCCGCATGCGCCGGGAACATCGGGAAGCCCTTCTCCGAGGCGGTGCTCGAGATGATCGAGGGCTCCGCCGGCGGCGAGGAGCCGGATCCGGACGGCAAGGCGCGGGGGCGCTCCTCCGCCGCGCCGGGCCGGGGCCCGTACCGTTCGGCCGTCCTGGAGGTGTCTAGCTTCCAGCTCGAGACCACCAGGGACTTCCGCGCGAACGCCGCGGCGTTCCTGAACTTCTCCCCGGACCACCAGGACCGCCACGGCGACATGGGCGAGTACTTCAGGCTCAAGGGCCGCATTTTCGAAAACCAGACCGAGGACGACACCGCCGTCATAAACGAGGACGACACCGTCATAAGGCTCAAGAACACCCGCGCCCGCCGCTTCGGCTTCTCCCTCAAGGCCCGCCCCGGCTACGGGGCCTGGGCCGAGCAGGTCGGCGGCGAGTGCGTGATCAGGGTCGCTGACGGGGCCATGGTGCTGGCCGAGCGCCCCTGGTCGGGCTTCCAGCTTCTGGGAACCCACAACCAGGAGAACCTGATGGCGGCCGTGGGGCTCGTCATGGGCCTGGGGCGGGGCGCGGAGGAGGCCCTGGACGCGGCCGTCGGCTTCACGGTGCCGGATCACCGCCTGGAGTTCGTGGGGAGCTGGAACGGCATAGACTGGTACGACGACTCCAAGGCCACCAACTCCGGGGCGGTGGCCACCGCGCTCAAGAACTTCGCCGACGGCGCCGTCGTGATTATCCTGGGCGGGCGCGACAAGGACATGGACTTCAGGCCCTTGAAGGCCCCGGTCCGCGCGAAGGCGCATCACATAATACTCATGGGCGAGGCCAAGGAAAGGCTGAAGAGCAGCCTGAGGGGCATGGCCTCCATGACCTCCGTAAACAGCATGGAGGACGCCGTGAAGGTCGCGTCCGAACGGGCGCAGCCCGGCGACACGGTCCTTCTGAGCCCTGCCTGCGCGAGCTTCGACATGTTCTCCGGCTACAAGGAGCGGGGCGACGTCTTCCAGCGCGAGGTCAGGCGCCAGAACGACCCGCTGATAGGCCTGCCCATGTCGCCCGGGCCCAAGGGCCTTCCCAAGGCGTCCAGGGACAGGGACCCCAAGGAGCCCAGGGAGCCCGTCGAGGGCTTCGGGGACGCCGCCTCCCCCCCGGTGGAGGGCGCGAAGCCGCACAAGGGCAACGGCGTCGCGAAGGAGTCCGGGAAGGCGTCGCCGGCGGCGGATCTCCGCGCGAAGCGCGCGGCCCGCGCCGTATCCGTTTCCGGTTCCGCGCGCGCAGCCAAGGGCGCGGCGGGCAGGGGCGCCGGGAAGGGCAGGGCCTGAAGGCCCGGCGGGAAGCCGGAGGGGAGCGACCCATGTCAACCGTCCAACCAGCGGCGGGGGCCCCGGCCCTCGCCATCGGGCCGATCGCGGGCTTAAGGGGCGGCGGCGCGCCGGGCGGGGACCGTCTCCGCGGCCCCGGCGCGGCCCCGGCTGCCGGAACGTCCCCTGCTGGCCTGCCGGCCCCGGCTGCCGGAACGTCCCCCGCTGGCCTGCCGGCCCCGGCTGCCGCGGCGGAGCGCCTTATCATGCCGGACATGGCCGCTGGGCTTGTCCTGGCGGACTCGGTCAGGCTCGTGCGCGATAAGGCGCGGGAGGCGGCGCTTTCCGGGGCGGCGAGGACTATATTGGAAAGGGCCCTCGAGCGCGTCCGCGGGAGCGCCTTCTCCGCGGCCGCCCCGGCGTCCCGGGCG
>JAIRZX010000568.1 GCA_031267005.1 Deltaproteobacteria bacterium | reverse complement strand
CGGCCGTCCAGGCCGCCCCCCAAGCCGCCGCCCCCGTAGCGCCGGTCGCCGTGGCCCCGCCCGACAGCGGCAAGATCCTGGCCCCGCTCCCCTCCCTGGCACCGATGGTCAAGCTCACCCAGCCTGCGGGCGTGAACCTATTCACTGTCAAGGTCGTACGCTCCCGCGGGGGCCCCTCCTTCCCCGGCCGCCCGCCCTTCCCCGGCCCCCAGGGAGGCCCCTTCAACAGCCCCGAGGAGGAGTTCTTCAACAACTTCTTCGGCTTCCCCAACCAGCCCCCCCGCGAGTACAAGGAGCGCGCCTTGGGCTCCGGCTTCATATTCGACCCGGCGGGCTACGTCATCACCAACAACCACGTGGTCGAAGGGGCCGACGACATAAAGGTCAAGCTCGACGACGGCCAGGAGATCCCGGCCACGGTCATCGGGAAGGACACCAAGACCGACATAGCCGTTCTGAAGCTCTCCAAGGAGGGGACCTACCCCTTCATAGTCTTCGGAGACTCGGACAAGGTGGAGATAGGCGACTGGCTCGTCGCCATAGGGAACCCCTACGGCCTGGAGCACACCGTAACGGCCGGCATACTCTCGGCCAGGGGCCGCGCCATCGGCGCCGGGCCCTACGACGACTTCCTCCAGACCGACGCCTCCATCAACCCCGGAAACTCCGGCGGCCCCCTCCTCAACCTCCAGGGCCAGGTGGTGGGCATCAACACAATGATAGTCGCGGGCGGCAACGGCATAGGCTTCGCCATCCCGTCCAGCATGGCCACCAAGATAGTAGACAAGCTCCGCACCGTGGGCCGCGTCGACCGAGGCTGGCTCGGCGTCTACATCCAGGAGGTCACCCCCGAACTCGCCCAGGGCTTCGGGCTCGACTCCCCGCGCGGCGCCCTGATCGGCACCATCCAGCCCAACACCCCAGCCGAGGCGGCCGGCTTCAGGCACGGCGACGTGGTCCTCACCTTCGACGGCAAGCCCATCAAGCAGTACCAGGAGCTGAGCGCCTTCGTGGCCGACACCGAGGTGGGCAAGGTCTGCCAGGTGGTGGTCTGGCGCGACCGCAAGGAGACTACGCTTTCGGTCACCATAGGCCTCCTTCCCGACGCTACCCAGAACCTGCCCGGCTCCGGCAACAACCCGCAGGATCTGGGGCTCACCGTCCGCGAGATCACTCCGGACGTGGCCCGTTCCCTGGGGCTCGATCCCCCGCAGGGGCTGCTCATCGAGAACGTCGGCCAGGATTCCCCGGCGGGCCAGGCCGGGGTAAGGCCCCGCGACGTGGTCCTAGAGATCGACAACGTCCGCATGAACAGCATGACCGACTACCAGAAGGCCCTCACCGACCACAAAAAGGACACTCCCTACGTGTTCTTCGTGAAACGCGGCGAGCATAACCTCTACATCTCCTTCAACGTGAACTGATCCCCGCCGGTGACCGCTCAGGCGGCGCCGGCCCCCCGCCGGTGACCGCTCAGGCGGCGCCCGGCCCATTCCGCGGCGCGGGCCGCAGGGTTTTGCGGAGCCCTGCGGCCCGCGGCGCTTCCTGTGTGCCGGGCATGGGCGGGGCGTTGACTTGGAGGCGAAAGACCTCGCCGGTTCCTCATCTGTCCCAGCAGTTCCCCCCCAACGCAGCAGTGGTTTTTTCAAGCCTCTCGAAAGGCTCGACGCCTCGGGGCTGGAACGGCAAGCCCCGGGCCCGTTCCGGCGCCTGTATGCCCGAAGCGCCGCAGGCCGGGCGGCCCGAAGGCCTGGGGGGGGGGGGGAGCCTTGGCGGCCATGGGGCCCTCCTTCCGCATGGGAGGGCCGGGAACCTGCCCGGCGGCCCGGGCCGGGATGCCCTTGCGCCCTTGCGCCCTTGCGGCGGCCGGGCCGGAGAGGGCTTTCGCGCCTCGTTTCCGGGGGCAGGGCGTTCCGTTCCTCCCGCCGGCTCGCGATCCTGTTTCTCGGCCGGGTTGCCTTGCTTCCGGCCCCGCGCCGCCGCCCGGCGGCCCGGGCCCCCTCCGCGCTTCCAGCGGCCGATATGCCCCGGGGGGACCCGGCCCCCGAAAGGGCGTTTGGACGCGATGCCGGCTTTCGGATAAACGGCGGACCCCGCGTTCAAGGTCAGGGAAAGTGGCGGGAGGCTTCACGCCGCGAGGGACTTCGCGACAAGGGGGCAGTTCGGCGCGAGCCGTCCTTTTCCGGACGGGGGGGCTCGATTTAGCCGTGTTCTGGCTGGAACTGATTAAGCCGTGTTCTTGCTGGAACTGATTAAGCCGTGTTCTGGCTGGAACTGATTTAGCCGTGTTCTGGCTGGAACTGATTTAGCCGTGTTCTGGCTGGAACTGTTGGGCGGCCGCGAGGCCCCGGGCCGCCAGGGCCAGGCCAGGATCGCGAGGCGGCGTGATGGCGGCGGGGATTCTTCCAAGACGGCCACGATCCATGTGAGGCGCGGCGGGGCGGGCATGGAGGCCGTGGCGGACCGGGCCGCGCGGCCGGGGGATGGCGGAGGGGGAGGTTTCCCGGCGCAGACGGGGGAGCCCCCTGGTTTCGGCGGCGAGGCATCCTTCCCCGAGGGCGCTCTGGCCCTGGATACGGAGCCGCGCGTCTTTGCCGCCAACGCCGCGAACTTCGAGCCCCTGGAGGGGCGGCTCCCGGATCCACTGGGCGGGTTCAATGACGTCCGGAGGGGCTTCGCCGCGTCCTGCCCGGCCATGGCCTTCTCCTGCAATCCCGCGCGCCTGCTCCGGGCCATGTCTATTGCGGCCTGAAGGCCCTCCGCAGCTTCCCGCGGCTCATCTCCATGGCGCGCGCTGCGGCCGGGCTCCGGGGCCGCGCCTCCCCCGAGCGCTTGCGGACTGAGCGGGAGGCCGCCACCGCGGTCGCTTAGCGAGACACGGTTCCGGCGCGGTCCTACTCCCGAACGCTCTGCCCGTGACCATCGGGGGCAAGCCGGTTCCTGAAGGCCATGGCCGCCCCGGGCGGGCAAGGGCGTATCCGAACTCGCGGACCGCCACATGGGCTCGGACTTCATGAAGCTCTCCCCCGGAACGCTCAGGCGGATAGTTGGGGAGCTCGCTCCGGAGGCGGGCCTCTCCGGCTTCCGGGCTGCCGCAGCGGTCGGCTGGAACGGGCGGAGCCCCGAGCGGAGAAGTCCCCCAAGACCTTGGAGGAGTTCCCGGAGCCGGTGGGGGGCCCGGCAGGGCCTCCTGGGGATCTCGTGACGGGGGGGTATCTCGCCGGCTCCTTCGGCGTGCCGGCGGGTACCGAGGCGGGGGTGGATCTGAAGGCTCGCGCGCAGGGAGCGCGGCGGGGCCGAGTGGACACGCGCGGGGGGCCTTTGAGTTAGTGGAGGTATTGTTGGGGCCCGGAGAGCGTCCGGGACCGCAGGCGCGGAGGGCCCGGAGAGCCTCCAGGACGCTTCACTGGGGGACGCGGGTCCGAGCCGGTTTCGGCCCGGGCCCGCTTAAGTCGCCTCCGAGAACCCGCCGCGCTGGCTTAAGGCTCCCCCGCCGACAACCCCGAACGCGGCCCGGTCCCGTTTCGTTCCCAAGACGGGCGCGGGCGGACGGCCGGGGGGCTTTCGCGCGGGGGGGGGAGCGCAGAGGGGCACGGGGCGCCATCATTTGCGTGCCCGACACGGGCGATGGCTTGGAGGTGAAAGTCCTCTGCAGTCTTGGCGGCGGTAAGTGTCAGCCAATACCAATGGTAAAGCCGCAACGCCCAACTGGAAGTTGCCGGAGGCAAACCCTCGGCCCGACGAACAGAAACCGTGTCAGGCGCTCCCGAGCGGACGAGCTTGCGAGACAGCGAGAAGTCCGACGCATCATGAGCGAAATGGTGTAAAACTGGCTGGTTCATGAGGGGAAGACCGTCGCCCTTGCCCGGGGAGAACCCTCGGCGGCTAATGGACACCGGCTTAAACGAAGGCGGCCAAAGGTCCAGTCGGAAGGCAGTGGCGTCTGGAAGCTTGCGCGGGGCGGCGGAGCGGGCGACCGGAATCAAAGGCGCCCCGAGCGTCGGCGGGATGGCTGCGGACGGGCCGTTGCCTTGCCTTCATAAGTCCACGGGTGAGGCGCCGGGATTATTCATAACGACAGCTGCAGACACTTAACGGCAGTTGCAGGCATAAGACCGTCGCGGCGGGCTGAAATACCGGAATCGGACGGAGCCCGCCTGTTAGGGGCGTCTGCGGCCAGAGGCAGCATGGTCCGGCAGGCCTCAGCCCAAATGATGGCGCCCGTCGGAAAAGAGCAAGGCAGGCTCCCCGTTGAAGCTGAAGTTCCCCCCCCTGATTTTTTGCGGCCCTCTTTCCCCCGCCGGACCCGGATTCACCGGCCTCCCACAGGAACCCTCCTCGCCGCCGGGCTTGACGGGCCCCGGGCCCTGCCCGCTCCGCCTGGCAACCCGCCCTTCCCGGCCTTGCCGGCGCCCTCGGGCTTGACACTCCCCCTGGCCCTGGCTATAACTTTTTTGTTTTTCCCATCCCCGGAGAGCGCGGTGCGCGGCCCGCCCGCCCGCCCGCCCGCCCGCCCGCCCGCCAGCCCGCCAGCCCGTGCGTAACGGGCAGGCTCCCCTCCCCGGCGCCCGTCCGGACGGAGGCGGAGCCGGCCGAGAACCGACCGCCCATACACCCCAAACCCCAGCCCGCCGGGAACTCCCCGGCGGGCGGGGGGGCGGAGGACGCAGTGCCGGAGCCCCAGAGAGAAGTGGCCCCCCTACCGCTGGGGGCGCCCGCGGGACCCTTCAAGATAACCGGGAACTACGAGACCAGGCCGTTTTCGTACCTGTACGCGGCCACGGGACCGGACGGGCCCGCCGTGCTGGAGGAGTTCGTGCCGCCCGGCGCCGTCCGAGGGTACGACGGGAAGCTCAAGCCCAAGGACGCCCGGTCCGCCCCCCTCTACACGGACAAGCTAAACCGCTTCAAGAAGGCCTCCACCGCCATGAAGGCGGTGGCCCACCCCAACGTCGTCCCGCTTTTGGGCTCCTTCAAGCACGGGGACACCTCGTTCCGGGTCTTCCCCTGGATCCGGAGAAGGACGCTTGCCGCCTACCTGCAGATGCTCCCCGAGCACGCGCTCAGGCCGGATCTTGCGCTGGGGCTCGTCGAGCCGCTCTTAAACGCCCTCGAGGCCGGGCACGCGCTGGGAATGGTCCACCACGCCGTCAACCCTTACACGGTCTGGATGACTGAGGCGGGCGAACTCCTCCTGTCTTCTTTCGGCGACGTGTACCTGGAGATACGCGAGGGCTATTCCGCCCCGGAGCTCTACAGTTCCGTGCGGGGGGCCGTGGGCCCGCGCACGGACCTGTACTCGCTCGCGGCCACGGCGCTCAGGGCGCTCACCGCCTCCCACCCGCCTTCCGCCGCCCGCCGCAAGGAGATAACCGGCGCGGGCGGCCCGGACCCCATGGCCCTGCCCCTGAGCCAGCTGCGCGGCGTCCTCGGCAAGGGGCTCTACGAGGCGCTCACCAAAAGCCTGCGGCTGGACTGGGAGGACCGCCTCCAGAGCGTGGAGGAGTTCCGCAACGTCATCTACGGCCGCGCCCCGAAGCCCGCCACCGAGCCAGCCTCGTACCCTGAGCCGTCGGCCCGCGCGGCTTATCCTGCCAGCCCTGCCCCGGTCAGCTACCCGGATCCCTCCACGCCTCCTCCGGCGGCTCCTTTCGCGGATCCCTACGCCACGCCTCCCGCAGCGGCTCCTAACTCGGATCCGTACG
>JAIRZX010000549.1 GCA_031267005.1 Deltaproteobacteria bacterium | reverse complement strand
GGCGGCGGCGCGGGCCGCCGTCCCTTCGTCCCTGCCCCCGAAGCCCTCGGGGGGCCGCCGGTTCGCGCCGGTGGGCTGGAACGCCCCGAAGGCGGCGGCGCTCGGCCGGGGAAGAGGCGGATGGGAGGGATGCTCCGGCCGGGGCCGTCGGCCGGCCGTCCCGACCGGCCTTTTGGGCGGGGCGGGCCCGGAATCCGTCGCGAACAGCGGCCTCATGGCATGGTCCGGCGCGAAAGCCTGAGGGCAAGGCCCGCCTCCCCTCCCCGCGCCTGCGTCTCCCGTTGTACCTTTCGGGCCCCCCGGCGCCTCCGCTCCGGCCGCTCCCGCCGGCATCTCCGCTCCCGCCGCTCCCGGCGGCGCCTCCGCTCCCGCCTCTCCCGCCGGACCAGCCGGACCATCTTGGCCTTCTGGAACCTCGGGGAACTTCGCCGCCGCGGAACCGCCTGGAAGGCCGGGGTCGTTCGCGCCGCAACGGCCGCGGGAGGCATTAGAGCCGCCGGAGCCGCCGGTCCCGGCAGGGCCGCAAGCCCCCCCGGGCAGCCCCTGGCCCGAATCCGGGCACCCGCCCTTCGGGAGCTTCGGGACGGGATTCGCGCGCGGCCGGCCGACCCGACCCCCTCCTGGGCGGAAGAGGGCGCCCATGCCCCAAAGCTCGCGGCGGTCTTCCTCGCTTACCGCCACCACCTTGCCGAAGACCCCGTCGTAGCCGCCGCTGGCCGTGACCTTGCCGTCCCTCATCCTCTCCACGGCGAGGCGGAAGAGCCCGCCCGCGGCGGTTTCCAGATCCGGGAGCGAGCTTTCCAGAAGGACGCGGTACTCGCTCCCGAAGGCGTTCAGGAGCCGGGCTTCGGCCTCCCGGACGCCCAGGGTGTCAGGCCCCCGCCCCAGGCACTGGCCTATCAGCTCGCGCAGGGGAAGTATGTGCCAGTCGGGCTTCAGCGACCCTTCTGGGGGCGCCGCGCGGTCGGCCAGCTCCATTACGCGGTTTAACACGCCTACGGTGAGGGGCTTGCCGCAGGCCGGGCAGACTCCCTGGTGCCTTTTGGTCTCCTCGGGGGTCATGGCCGGCCCGCAGGCGGAATGCCCGTCCAGGTGGTACTTGCCCTCCTCGGGGAAGAACTCCACGGTCCCCAGGAGCTCCGGCCCCCCCGCGACGGCCGAGCGCAGGGAGAGCGCGTCCGGCGGGCCCGCCACGACGGTCGCCTCGCGGCCCAGCTTGTCCGGGCCGTGGGCGTCGGAGGAGCTTACAAGCGCGTAGCGGTCCAGCCTGGATACCAGGCGGTTCATGTACGGGTCGGACGAAAGCCCAGTCTCCAGTGCGGTGATTTCGCCCGCCAGATCGCCGAAGCACTCCTCCGGGTCGTCGAAACCGCTCATGGACCCGAAGAGCGAAAACCAGGGAGTCCAGACGTGGGCGGGTATCACGCGGGCCAGGGGATCGGAGTCCAGCACCGCCGCCGTCGCGTCCCTGGCGGACAGCCCGAGGATGGGGCGCCCGTCGGAACGCACGTTCCCGAGCGAGCCCAGGCGGAGGCTCACCTTCCTCGCCCCCTCCAGTGTGGGGCACCAGACCACCAGGTGGATCTTCCTGGTCCTGCCGCCCTGTTTGTAGATGCAGCTAATCTCCCCCGTAGGCGTGAAAAGGCTGGACCCGGCCCGGTCCGCGCCGTTCAGGCCGCGTATGCCGCGCACCCCCCCCGGCGGCCCGCCGGGGTCCAGGACCGCGGCCGAGGGCCCTTTGAGGCCCGCCGGGCGCGACAGGGCGGAGTCCAGCACCGGCTTTTTCAGGCGGTAGAAGCCGCCCTCCGCCTCTTCCAGTTTGGCTTCGAGCTCGTCCAGCCACGCCGGGTGCGTCAGATCCCCGGTCCCCAGCAGGTCCAGCCCCTTCGCTGCGGCGTAAGCCGCCAGGGTCTCGGGGGCGAGGGACGCGGCCGTGGCCCGGGAGAAGCGGGAGTGGATGTGCAGATCCGCGAAGAATATCCTGCCCGCCAGGGCGCTCGGGCTCTCGGCCGTCACGGCGTCCGCGCCCCCTATTCCCTGGCCTCGTCGGCCGGCGAAGCGAACAGGGCGCTTTCGGGAACCAACCAGCCCCCCGGGCGCATGCCCGCTATTTCGGAGGCGAAGGACAGCACGGCGGAGGGCTTGGCGCCCGGGTCCACGTCCATGGGCCCCGCCACGCCCTCCTTGAACCCGTTCATGACGACGGCGCCGTAGCCGTCCGGGAGCTCGGAGTCGTCCTTGATCTCGACGAAGCCGTGCATGACCAGTATCCCGCATTTCAACCGCGGCGCGTCGGTAGGCAGCGGCGCCTTCCCCCACCTCGGCTGGGCGAGCGCCTGGGCGGACAGGATCATCGCGGAGGAGGCGAGCGGCCCGGGCCTTTGGATCTCCCAGTGGCGGGCCACGAGCTTGCCGTCGAGGTACAGGGACACGACGAGCGGCAAGGACGCCGCCAATGTCCCGGTCACCTGGGGCACCCTGGGCTCCCGGCCCTCGCGGAGCGCCGCCACGGGCTCCGCGGCGATGGACAGCAGCTGCTGCTTTTCCAGGCCCGTGAGCCTCCCCGCCCTCGGCTGCTGGGGCTGGGCGGGGGCCTGGGCCCCGAGACCGCCGGAATGCAAAGCCAAGGCGCAAGCGACCGCCGCGGCGGCCCATACGGCTGCGGGGGAGAGGGCGCGGGCGGATGTCTCGGGAGTCATCAGAGTCACCACAAGTCCCGCGCTCGGCTAAAGGAGGCGGGACGGGTCCCTTTTTTGAAGGGTAACGCCGGGCAGGCTGAAAGGCCCTGCCGGAACCGGGAAGGCCGGGAAAGCGGAAGGCCCTGCCGGGGCCGGGAAGGGCGGGAAAGCGGAAGGGCGGGCCGGGGCCGGGAAGGGCGGGAAAGCGGAAGGCCGGGCCGGGGCCGGGAAGGGCGAAAGCCGATATCGGGGGGGGCTTGCGGCGCCTCGCCGCGGCGCGGCGTTAAGCCGCGAGGAATCGGCTCATACAGATATGAGCCTCCCGGAGAATACTTCCATGCAGGTCAAGGGCCCGCCGAAGACGGCCCCAGTGTCGATCCCGGCGCGTCCGGGCAGGAGGAAAGGCTCCCTGAAGGGCGTGTGGCCGAAGACCACGGTCTTGCCGAAGTCGTACTCGCTTTCCAGGAACTCGTTTCTGATCCACAGGCAGTCCTCCTCGGACTGCCTGGCCAGGGGCACTCCGGGACGCAGGCCCGCATGCACGAATATGTGGCTGTCGGTCTCGTAATAGAGCTCCAGGTTCAAATAGAAGCGGAAGTGGGAGGCCGGGAACGGGCTGTTGCGGTCGTAGCTCCTCATGGTGAAGGACGTGCCGTTGTGCTGGAGCGAAATGTCCTCCTGGCCCGTTATGAAGTTTATGAACATCTGCTCGTGGTTGCCTTTGAGCGTGGTGACCAGCTTGGGCCAGTCCTCCTTGAGCGCACGCACGATCTCCACCACCCCGAAGCTGTCCGGGCCGCGATCGATGTAGTCGCCCAAAAAAACGAGCTCCTCGCGGTTCTCCGGGCGCCAGTCGATCTTGTCCAGGAGCTTTTCGAGCTTCTGTCGGCAGCCGTGGACGTCCCCAACGGCGAAAATGCGGCGGTCCTCCAAGTGCCTCCCCCCCGTGGACGGATGCGCGGGCCGGAGCCCCCCGCGGCGCGGCCGCCGCGTCCGGCCGGGGCCCGTAAGGGCCCCGGCCGGTCCCGCAGGGAATCGGCTAGCGGCGCGGGATCCGTCTTCGTGAAATTATACACGCCGGGGAAGACCCCCCGCAAGGGCGCGGGAAGGCGGGAAACGGGGCAAAGCCGGCCCGGAAACTCTCTTCCGGGGCGGCAGTAGTTAAGACGAGTTGAGTCCAGGCAAGGCTTCCGCGATTGTATCGATTTGCGGAACTGTTACGGAAATTTTCCGGATGGCTTGCAACAAAAAGCCTCTAGGAAAAAAAAAGATCTTCGGGTAAGGCGGCGGCATGAAAAAGTTATTAAAATACAACGCCAGCAAGTACGGTCGGCAAAAAAAAGAAAAAAATCCGGCCAGGAAAACTTCCGTTCGGATACGCGCGGGCGGCGGCGGGCGCCGGAATGAAACCGCGCGCCGCGGGCCGTTGCGCCTAATGACGCGAGCGCGGCATGGGCATGGGCATGCCCCTGCGCCGTTCCGCTCCCGTCCGGCGTCCCGGGGGTCGGGAGAGGCGGCGGCGCGGGGAGCCGGAAGAAGCGGGAAGAGGGCAGCGGGAGATACTGGAAGCCAGGACTCCGGGACTCCGGGAAGCCGGAGGGCCCAGATAAAAAAGGCGGTGATTCCGGGGAGGGTAAATCCGGCGGACTCAGAGATTCGAGCGGAATAAAGAGGTTTTGCCTGCAAAACGACGATTTCAGGCGAAAAGCGCTGTTGTCGGCCAAGACGGCGAGGCGCGCCGGAATTCCGGCCCGTTCCCGGCGTCCTCCTACTTTGGGTTAACAGAAACTTGACCCAGCCGGTAGTTTCCGAAACGGCAAAGGCTTACGGGCAGCCGCCCGCCCGGGCAGCCGCTTTCGGCCGCCTGAGTTCGGGGGAGCCGGACGCCCCAGCGCTCCGAGGGAGATTCCCGCCGGGCCGCCCGCAACGGCTTGCGGAGAGAAAGGCTCGGAGACCCCTTGGACGGCGTCGGCTTGGGCAGTTTCGGAACCCCCTTACAAACGTCGGAGCCTCTTTGGAAAACGTTGGGACCCAAGGCTCGCTTGGAGCCCGTCAAGGCTTTCGGGACCCTTTGTCCCCTCCCGTAACTCTTCGGAGGCTCCCCCTGGAGCGCTTCGGGGCCCCCGGAGCCGTTGATATCCCGCCGGGACCCGGCACCGGCCCGGGGGAAAGAAACCGGGAGCCTATTGCCCCGGAATCAAGGGAAGCGGAAAAGAAAACTGGCCTGCGGCCGCGAGGGGCCCGAGCCCGTGCTGGCCGCGCGGAAACCCGGCGGGCGCCGCAGACGGCAGCGGAGGGTTGCGCCGCAGGCGGCAGCGGAGGGTGGCGCCGCAGACTGACGCCGTCGGGCCGAAACTTAGGGCATGGAGGGGTCGTTAGCGGTCACCCTGGCGCCGGATTCCAGGAGGGTGGCCGCGCCTTCACTCGCGTAGGTGAAAGTGGCCGAGCTTTCGGACTTGTGGTTCACGGCGAAGGTGTAGCTGGGAGGATCGGTGACGATCGTGACGGTGATAGGCCCGTACAGTATGTTGTAGTCGATGATGAGCCCGCCGTCCGCCACGAGCGACGAGTAGCTCTGAGAGTACTTGCTCTTAAAGACGAAGTAGGCCTCCTCGGCCACGGCTACTGAATGCGCCGCCTCTTTGGCCGCGGAACTCTGGGCGCCCCGCCTGTACCGGGCGTACTGGGGGATGGCTATGGCGCAAAGGATGCCGATAACCCCCACGACCACCAGGAGCTCTATCAGGGTGAACCCGGCGCGGGTCCTGTCGTTGAAAGGAAAAGCAGAGAACATGGCAAAGCTCCGGGAGCTGAAGCTGAAAGTTTACAAAGCCGCAAGAATTCTCATGCAACTATGCTGCCAACGCGTTCGCCGCCGGCGCGGAAAGGCTACCCTTGCCCGGCCAAGGAGCGCGGGGGGCTTCCCTTGGCCGGGAGGCGCTTAAGCCTTCGCGGCCGCAAAACCCCTAAGCGGGCGGGTCCCGATTAGCACTAGTTTTCCGTTTTCGGAAGCCTCCGGCCCACGCGGGGCCGTCGGTCGGGAAAGCCGCTTCCCTCCGACACGAGACGCGATTCCGCCACGCTTGCCCTTGCTCCGGCCTCAGGACCGCCCCGCACCCGCATTCCCTCTTGCGGGCCGCTTCCACTGCTGGGACGAAAAACGTCCCGCTGCCGCAACCGCATCTCCCGCACCAGCCGGCTTCTCCGGCGAGCGCCCAGGCCGACCCCCCGCGACGGCCGACCCCTCCGGAGCGCTTCCCGCGCGGCCCGGCGGGCCCGGTCGCACCCGCGCGGCCCGCTCCCGTCCGTACGTCCTCCTTGCGCGGAGCGCGGAGCCGTTCCGGGGAAGGGGCGGAGCGCGGAGCCGTTCCGGGGAAGGGGCGGAGCGCGGAGCCGATCCGGGGAACGGGCGTGGCGCGGAGCCGTTCCGGGGAAGGGGCGGAGCCGTCCCCGCGCGGAAGCGGGGCGCCTATACGGTAAACGCGCCTTGAGGGCAGCCTCAGGACGGCATCCAGGCGCTGGTCGTCCCTCGCCCCGCCGGGTGACCGGCGGGGCGGGCGAATCCCGGCAAGGGGAGAGGCCGCTTCCGGGGAGGCAAGGCGGGGACCCCGGAAGACGGCATGGCAATCGTGGTGGGCGGTGAAGGATTCGAACCTTCGGCTCCCGGCTTGTAAGGCCGGCACTCTAGCCGCTGAGTTAACCGCCCGAAAGCCCGGCGGGCTTGTAAGATGCTAAGCTAACATATCGGAAAGCGGCTTTTCAACACGCGCTGCCGCGCCGGGCGCCGCCCCGGCCGACGTCCGGGGAGGCCCCCGGCAGGGGGCGCAAGCCTCAGTTCCGCCGCCTCCCGGAGGGCCGGGGCCCCTCCCTGCGCCCGGGCGAGGGCGGCGCGCCGCCTTTGAGGGACGGGGGGGGAAGCGGAACCAGGAGGCGCCCGAGCCCCGGGCGCGCCGAAGGCCTATCGGCCTGTTCGGAGAACTTCCTGGTGAGATCCAAAATGCCCCTGATGAGATCCCGGACCTCGTCGGGCGTCAAGACGGTCTCGTCGGGGGTTACCAGGACATCCAGCCCCGGCCCCAGGCAAACCCGGCTCTGGACCTGGACGGCGCCGGGCTTCCTCGCGAAGCCCCCCTTGACGCCAAGGCTCTCCTGGCGCAGGTGGAACTTCACGGCCTCCAGGGACAGCCCGTTTTCCGTGAGTTTCCTGATGTCCAGGAGTTCCCGCAGGTGCTCGGTGGTATAGTGGGCCCCCCTGCCCTCGCCGACCGGCCTGTCCACCAGGCCCAGCTGAACGTAGTAGCGTATAGTGCGCTTGCTGTAGGAGGTGAGGCGGGCCAAATCCTCTATGGCGAAGGTTGTTTGCATGTATCCTATTCACCTCCCAGGGGGGGTGAACGAGAGCGTTCGCATTGCAGATCTGCGTCGGCTCTCTTGGCTGCGGAAGCCGCCCCGCTGGCGGCCACCGGGTGACGGGGGGGAGCCCGGCGGACGGCGGGGGGCCCCGTTAACGGGGAAAGCGGGCGCCGCGGGCCTTCCCCGAGGCGCCATCCGGCATGGAGGGCGCTTCCCGGACGGACCCCCGCAAGGGAACGGCCGGTGGTCCGGGAAGGAGCGCCCCGGCGGCTGGGCCCCCCCTTCGCGGAAAGGCGGGCCCATGCGTACCGGTTTTCCCCGGGGCGGCGTTTTTCCCGCCGCCCCGGGGGCGGGAGGCGCGGTCCGGGGAGCCTGCCGCGAAACGCCTTCAGGCGCGGCCGGGCCGCAGGGCTGCTCCGCTTGGCCGCCAGCTTTTCAAGGGCCGGGAAACCGACGCGGGCGCACGGCCGGGGACAGGGGGCTTGGCCATGGCCACGGGGCCGGGCTTAAGGCGCCGGTTAGCGGCCGGGGGCTTGAAACCCGCGGAGGTTTAGTGCATTTGCGTAAACCGGGCGCTGTCACCGGGTTGGAGGGGGGCATGACGGTTAAGTTCGCATGAGGGTCTCGCGTCGGGGAGCAACCGTCGGGTGCGGCGGCAGGGACCCGCAGCCTTCCGGTCCACGGATAAAACAGTACAGTCCGATTTTCTTTTTTTGCTGTCGCAAATTCAAGCTTTTTTTCGCTACCCCGCGCTCCGGGCGGCTTTGCGCCCCCCCGGCCCAGCCCCCGCCAAGCGGCGGAGGCCCCGCCCGGAGGCGGGGATAACGGGAACGGCGCTCCCCCAGCGGCCTCCCGGACTCAAACTCGCCTTAACCCCCGGAAACCTCCGGGGCGCGGCAGGCACAGCCTGTCCACGAGATGCTGACAAAATAAACCGAAAAAGAAGTCGCCACCCATGGAAAAAACAAGCCGGGAGAACGGCGGAGCCGCCGGGAAAGGCGGAGCCCCATTGACAGGAGGAGCCCCATTGACAGGCAGAGCCCCATTGAACGTAAAAAGACCCGAGGACGGTACAGGCCCCGCGGACGGCAGGGGCCCGGGAAGCTCCCCGCCCCCGACAGCGAGGCTTTTCGTGGCGATCCCCTTTCCGGAGGATGCCTTGCCGAGCTTGCGCCGGGCGCTTTCCGACCGGGAGGATCTCCTGGAGCGCATCCCGAAAAGCCTCCACCTGACCCTCCGTTTCCTCGGCAACGTCCCGGAGGGCCTGGTGACGGCCGTGGCCGACGCGCTCGCGGGGGCGTCCGGGCCGCCCTCCTTCGAACTCAGGCTCGGGCCGCTGGGGGTATTCAAAAGGAGGGGAGGAACGGTCCTGTGGGCGGGAATCGCCCCTTCCGGGGAACTGGCGGAACTTAAAAACAAGCTGGACAGGGCCCTGGCCCCGCTCCCGCTCGCTTCGGCGGCCAAGAGGCCCGGGGCGTTCGCGCCGCACGTGACGCTCGCGCGGCTCAAGCCCAAAGGCCCGCCCCCGCCCGCGAACCCCGGCGGCAGAAAGCCCGAATGGGCCTTCACCCCGGGAAGCTTCGGCCTCTTCAGCTCCCTCCTGCGCCCGGAAGGGGCCCTTCACTCCCTTCTGAGGGAGTACCCGCTGTCGTGAGCTGGCTGGGCCGCCCCCCCCCGGCCGCCACCGGGCCCCCCTGCCTGCCGCGATCCCGGCGGACGCCCGGGGTCCCCTCACCGGAACGGGAAGGGGGGGGGAAGACAGGGCGAGAGATCCGCCTCGCCTGCCACGGGGCAAAAAAAACCCGGAAGCCCTGGCTACAAGACTTCCGGATCTTCCCGCGCCCGGGACCGGGATCCCGTGGCTAAATGGTGGAGCTGAGGGGGATCGAACCCCTGACCTCATGACTGCCAGTCATGCGCTCTCCCAAACTGAGCTACAGCCCCGCATTGCGCGGGCGGGGACCCGTCTCCGGCGGGCCGCGCCCCTTCGGGGGAAAGCCATGGGGCTTTATACCCGAAAAAGCGTGAAAATGGATATAACACAGATCCTGGAGGTTTGTCAAAAATTTTCGCCCGCGCCGTTCCGCGCGGGCGCGTTACGCGGGGCTCCGAGCGCGCCCGGAGCCCCGGGCCCTGAGGCCGCTCGCTGGAGCGCTCCCCCGTTTTGGTTCCGCCCTCTCCCAGGCTTCACGTCTGCCAACCTTTCCCTCCATCCCTCCATCCCTCCATCCCTCCATCCCTCCATCCCTCCATACCACCATCCCGCCAGCCCTCCAGCCCTCCATCCCTCCAGCCCTCCATGCATC
>JAIRZX010000541.1 GCA_031267005.1 Deltaproteobacteria bacterium | reverse complement strand
TTTTCCCCGCTAATCGGCGTGCTTTCGCCTGAGGCGGAGGGGCTTTCCCCGCCGCCAGCGGGGTTTTCCCCGCTAATCGGCGTGCTTTCGCCTGAGGCGGAGGGGCTTTCCCCGCCGCCAGCGGGGTTTTCCTCGCTTGCCGCCGGGCTTTCGCCTGAGGCGGAGGGGCTTTCTTCGGGGGAGTCGGAGCTTTCCCCGCTCGTCGCCGGGCTTTCGCCTGAGGCTACGGGTCTTTCCCCGCCGTCAGCGGGGTTTTCCTCGCAAGTCGGCGTGCTTTCGCATGAGGCGGCGGGGCTTTCTTCGGGGGAGTCGGAGCTTTCCTCGTTAGTCGCCGGGCTTTCGCCTGAGGCTGCGAGGCTTTCCTCGGGGGAGCCGGAGCTTTCCCCGCTCGCCGCCGTGCTTTCGCCGGGGGAGTCGGGGACCGGGTTGCGGCTCCGGCGCCTGGTTTTTTTACTGCCGGGCTCAGGGGCTGGTTCGGACGCGTCGGCTCCTTCCCGGTCGGACGTTACGGAAGCGTCCCCGTCGTTTCCGGGTGGGGGGGCGTCGGTGTCGGAATCAGGGGAAGGCAGACCCTTTCGCGGTTTCGGGGGGGAAGCGGGGGCAGGGCCGGAATTATCCGGTTCCTTCCCGATACTCCCGTCCCCTTCCGGTGGGGGCTGGGGCTTCAGCCGGGGGGCGGCACCGAAGGAGAGCTTGTGGGCTATGCTCCCGTCAGGAACCGGTGGAGCGAGGCCTCCAGTCGCGAACAGCCTCCCCTCCCGTGGCAAGGGCCCATCGGGCACGGGAATACGCTGCGGGGCGAGCCTTTTTGAAACAAGGCCCGCAGCTCCGGGCGCAACTCCGCCGATTCGGGCCACGCCGTTTAAGGCGTGGCCGTCCATGTCGGGCCCAGGGGCCTCGTCGGCCCCCAGGGCCAGTTCCGTGTGGAATAGGCTCATGTGCCGGACGCGGGGGGTTGGCCCGGGCCAAGGCCGCGGGCAGGATTACGGGCGCTTGGTGCCGACGGGGGGATTAGCGGTCCCCCCCCCGAGGGTCATATGTCCAGACGGGTTATAAGCTCGTCGATCTTCTTTAGTATAGCCGCGCGCTCTTCGCTGGCGGCTTCCAGCTGGCTCTGGGCCTCTTTGAGCTCGTTTTCCAGTTTCCCGGATTTTTTCTCGGCTTCCTGGAGCCGTTCGACGAGTCCCAGGATCTTGTTTTCCAGCAGGTCGAATTTAGCGAGATCCATATTAAGTTTACCGTTTTCGTAGATTTCGTAGGATTGGGGGCGGGGGCCGAAAGACTGCATCCCGTTTTTCCCAACTTAAATAATCATTCTTCCGTCTTAAAATCAAGGGGATTTTAGAAAACCGCCAAGCCGCGCCGCGCCGGACCAGAAAGTCTGCGGCAAGGGAACTCAAGATGCGTGAAAAATCGACGCTTTCAGGTCAACGCTGACGGCCGTCTGGGAAGCCGGGCCGGGGCGTTCCGGGCGTCCCGCCGGGAAGGCGTGGAAGTTCCGGGCTTTGCGGGCGGCGGGGTGCTAAGGGACGGATGCTACTGGGCAAGATATCGGCTCGGAAGGGGGAGTGACCGCAACCAAGGCATTGGAAATGGGGGGTTAGGGTAGGTTGAAGGGTGGGGAAAATTTCATCGGAGGGATGGGCTTAAGCGAAGCTCTCATCTTCGCGTCAAAGTGGCCAGCAAAAGCGAGAAAGCCGTCCGTGGCAAAACGGAGGCGCGAAAGTAGCCCGGGTGGGGGCGAAGGCGCGAAAGCCGCTTGACAGGGGTCTGAATCGCCTGCGGGGAAAGACGGCTGAGAACCCCGGAACGAGAGCCGCAACAACTGTGGGGGGGGCGGGCGGAACGGGAGCGTTGAGGACAAAGGGGAGCAGTCCGCGATGGACAGGGAAAAGCCGACGAGGCCAGAAAAGGCTTGGAAGGGCTTGGAAGGCCTGGAAGGACGGAAGGGAATCGTGCGAGGGGTCGAAAAGCGGCGGCGGAAACGAGTTGGGGCCCGGAGCGGGGACGGAACTAAACACTGTGAGGGGAGAGGAAGTGCGGGCAAGGGGGCAGGGGATGGGGCAGGGCAGGGCAAGGGACAAGACAGGACGGGACGGGGGAAATGGGACGGAAAGGGCGAAACTTGCGGGAAGGGCGGGGTGACGTGAGGGAGCGCAAAAAAAAACCGCGACCGGCGGCGGGGGGAGGATTCGGGGGGGCGGGGGGCTTCAGCAGTAGCGGCAGGGGCCTCGGGAGGGCTAATGTCTCGGAACAGCTTGCCAGCGGGGGATGGATTAGGCGTTTGGGAGGCCTAACGCCTCGGGACGGCTTTAGCGTGCGGGATGGATTAGCCGTTTTGGGCGGGTCTAAAGCCTCGGGAGGGTTTTCGCGTCAGGAGGACTCCGCCAAGAGCGAAAGGGCGCTCTCCAGGAGGTACTCGGGACGGTCGCCGTCATGGGGGAAGAAGACTTGGGACTCGTGGAAGGCGAAGCCGGGCTGGCCGGCCACCCTGCCGGAGCTGGACCACTCGTTCAGGCTCTTCTTGAGCACGGCGATGCAACGTTCCAGATCGTCCATGCCCACGTCGGGCACGGCTATGGCGAAGATGCCGTAGGAGACGTGGCCGAGCTCCCAGTAGTCGCTGGCGAAGTGGAGGAACTGGGAGGAGATGTTCCTCAGAAGCGACTGGGTGTCGTCCGGGCTGTGGGTAAGCGAGTAGCGGCCCAGCCCCGAGACGCAGAAGATTTTCAGGCACAACGACTGGTGCTGGACGCTCATGATGTCCATGAGCCTCTCCAGGCGGTCGAGGAAGTTCGCGCGGTGCGGGAGCCCGGTCTGGTAGTCCAGGCCCTTGAGTTCCGTGACCCGGTCGTTGAGCCTCATGTGGTGGGCGTGCGCCGAAAGCCTGGCGGCCAAGGTGGAGAAGAACTGCATCCTGGGGCCGTTCAGGACCTGGCCCTTGGTGCCGGCCAGCACGAGTCCCCCGACGGGCATCCCGTTGTAGACGAGCGGCCAGCCGTAGAAGGAGGTCGGCTTCTTCAGGGGCTCGGGGGGGCTGAACACGTACGTGAAGTTCTCGCCGGTATTGAGCCGGTCCTTGGCCAGCGGCTGGAGGTGCGTATGCACCCAGCCCGCCAGCCCCCCGTCCATGGGGTGGGACTGCCTGAGCCCTGGGACTTCGGGGCAGGAGGCGCGGATGAAGTAGTTCGTGGACGCCCCGTCGTAGACCTCGGTGATGAAGGCCCAGGTGAGCCCGGACCAGTCGAGGAGCTGGGGCGGGAGGGTGGCGAGCCAATGGGAGTCGGGGTCCTGGGCGGCCAGAAGCCCTTCCAGGATCCTCCAGAGGGCGAAGGGGTTGTCCTCTCGGTCCATCGTACTCCTCCTCCTCATGCGGGTCGCCGGGCTGGCCGGGCGGGGAGGGAGCGGCCGCGCCGCCATAGCGGGAGGGCGCTGTGGCGGCGCGGCCGCGAACCGGCCTGGGGAGCGGCGGCGCTACTCTGTTCCGTCACCGTCCGGCGCGTCGGGGGCCCCGTCGGCCTCGTCCGGGCGGGGCTCGGCGGTCTCGGTATCGGCTGTCTCGGAGTCGGGAGGCCCCCCCCCGCCGTCGAGCTGGGCGGCGGCGGCGGCGGCGGCGTCGTCGGGCGCGGCGCGTTCGGCCACGACGCGGAGCCTGAAGGAGCCCGTGACCTCGGGGTGGATGCGGACGGTTATGTCATAGTCGCCCAGGCTCTTGATGGGCTCGGAGATCTTGAGCCTCCTGCGGTCAATGGCGACCGACTCGGCCGAGGCCGCGTCCACGATGTCCTGGGGGGTCACGGCCCCGTAGAGCCGACCCTTTTCGACCGACTTGCGGGTTATGGTGAGCGTGAGACCCTCAAGGGTCTTCTTCAGGACCAGGGCGTTTTCCTTCTCCAAGCGGGAGCGCTCCTCGAACTCCGCGCGCTTCCTGGCGAGCCTTTTGAGGTTCGCCGGGGTGGCGGGAAGGGCGAAGGAGCCGGGGAGAAGGTAGTTGCGGGCGTAGCCCGGCGCCACCTTCAGCACCTGGCCGGCCATGCCCAGGGAGGCCACGTCCTGGGTCAGTATGATTTCTATCGGGTTTGACATGTCTTAAGGTAACTCCTCTTGGCTAAAACTTGCTCGGGGGCGGGCCTCGGGACCCGCCTGCGGCTGGCTAGCCGTGGTGCGACGCGGAGGAGCTCACCATGGCGGTGTACGGGAGGAGGGCCATGTAGCGCGCGCGGATGATGCTCTTGGTGATGAGCCTCTGGTGCTTGGCGCAGTTGCCGTTGATGCGGCGGGGGTTGATTTTGCCCCTCTCCGTGATGAACTGCCTGAGGGTCTGGACGTCCTTGTAGTCGACGTGGGTTATGTGTTCGGCGCAGAAGCGGCATATCTTCCTGCGGTGGAAGGTCTTCTTCTTGCCCCGGCCCCTGCCGCGGAAGCCGCCGCGGTCGTCGCCCTGGCGGCTGTCGCCGCCGCCCCCGCCGCTTCCGTAGCCTCCGGAGTGGTGGTGCGGCTGGTGCGGGTTCTGGTTCTGGTGATCCATGGCCATGGAAAAACTCACTTTCGATCGCGTATCGCGTCAAGCCTGTTGGATTTCGCGGCGGGCCGGGCGTCCGGGGCGCATGCGGCCCGGGGGGCGGGGCCGCCGCGGCGCGTCTGCCGCTAGCCCTCGGAACCGGGCTCGTCCTCGGGGGCCTTGGCCTCGGGGGCCT
>JAIRZX010000712.1 GCA_031267005.1 Deltaproteobacteria bacterium | reverse complement strand
AACGGGCCTGGGGGAGTGCGCCAGGGTATTGGCCGCCTCCGGCCTGGCGCTCACCAACGACTCCGGGCTCATGCACCTGGCCTGCGCTTTGGGGACGCCGACCGTCACCCCCTTCGGGCCGACCAGCCCCTTCACCACCGGCCCCTTGGGCCTTAAAAGCGCCGTGCTCCGGACCCCGGCCGCCTGCTCGCCTTGCTTCAGGCGCAAGTGCCCCTTGAAAACGAGGGTCTGCTTCGAGAACGCCACCCCCCTCTCGGCGGCCGAGGCCGCCTTCAGGCTCCTGGCGGATCCGGGGGACCCGCCCTCCGGCCCGGGCGGACCGGCCGCGCCCGCCGTCTTCTGCTCGTCCGTCCCGGAGGGGGCCTTCCTCCCGCCGGAGGGGGCGACGCTCCTTTTCGCCCTCCCCGAAAGCCTTTCCGGCGACCCGCGCCTGGAGGAAGCCCGGGCGGCGCCCCTCCTCCCGGGCGCTCCTCCGGAGGCCCGAAACCCCGGTCCCGCGCGGGCGCCCGTAACGGGGAAGCCGCCTCTGCCCCCCTTCCGCGCTCCGGCTGAGTCCTTCCCGGCGCCCGCGGCGTCCTTCCGGGGGCACCCGGTTTACTTCGTGCCGGAAGGCCTCGAGAGGGCATTTTACGAGGACATTTCGCGCGGCTTGGGCCTCGATCCCGCCAGATCCTGCTGGCTCGCCTCCGACGCGCGCCCGCTCGCAACGGCCCGCGCCTTCGGGGGCCGGGCCGGCATGTGGCTGGAAAAGGGCCGCGGCCTCCCGGAGGGGACCCTCGCCGGGAGCCTGGTCCCAGGCATCTGCGCGCCGGACTTCCAGGGGGCGCTGGACTGGGCGGGGGCCTCGAGGTGAAGGCCGCCGAGGGAGCGGGGGCCGGGATCGGCGCTGGCGGCGCGGCTGGGAGTGCGCCCGGGCCGGACGCGGAAAAGGGGCAGGCGGCCGCGTCGGCCGCCGCCTCCGGCGGAATTCCCTGGCCGGGGCCCGCCGCCCCCTTCCCGGCTTACAGGGGAGTCAAGAGCGTCCTGATAATCAAAACCAGCGCTTTGGGGGACATAGTGCACGCCCTGCCCTCGCTGTACGCGCTCAGATCCCTCTTCCCGGAGGCGCGGGTGGGCTGGGCCGTGGAGCCGAGGTTCGCGGATCTCCTGCCCGGGCCGCCCTGGATAGACTTCCTGGTGCCGTTCAGGAAGGCCGAGATGAGGGCCAAGACCGTTTTCGGGAAAATCAAGGCGCTTAAGGAGTTGCGCCGCGAGATGCTCTCCCGCCGCTTCGATCTGGCCCTGGACCTCCAGGGGCTCATGAAGAGCACGATGATAGCGCTCCTTTCGGGGGCGAGGCGGCGGCTGGGCTACTGCGAGATGCGGGAGGGGAGCTCCCTCTTCACCAGGGCGGTCAAGGGCCCCAACAGGGACGGCCACGTGATCCGGCGCTACATGGACGTCGTGGGCGCCCTGGGCCCGGCCCCGGGCGAGGTACGCTTCCCGCTCCCGGGCTGCGGCCGCGAAAGGGAGCGTTTCCGCGCCAGGCTCGCCGCGGAAGGCGACGGCCGTCCGCTGGCGCTCCTCTTCCCGGGAGCGGGCTGGCCCTCGAAGCTGTGGCCGGCGGCATCCTACGCGGCGCTGGCCGTGATGCTCGCAGACAGCGGCATGGCGGTGGCCCTGGGCGGCGGGCCCGCCGACGCCCCCTTGGCCCGCGAGATAGCCTCCACGCCGGGGGCGCCCCCCATGCCCGATCTGTGCGGCGCCACCGACATCAAAGGCCTCATGGGGCTCACGTCACTGGCCTCCTTGTGCGTAGGGGCCGACACCGGACCCCTGCACCTGGCGGCCGCCCAGGGAACGCCTACGGTGTCGCTGTTCGGCCCGTCGAGCGGCGAGAGGGCCGGGACCTGGGGTCCCGCCGCCCGCTACGTCGCGTCCGGCGCCCCCTGCTCCCCGTGCTTCAAGAGGAGCTGCCCCGCGAAGGAGTTCGTCTGCATGGGCGGGATCGAGCCCTCCGCGGTGTTCGGGGCTTGCCGGGAACTCATGGGGCTCTTCCCGCCGGAGGCCGCCGGCCGCTTCCCGCAAGCGCCTCCGGGCGGCGTCCGGCCTTGACAAACGGGGGCGGGATAACTAAATTACATTTGCTTTCCGGGGGAGGTCCGAGACGCCCTTTCCCGGAAAGCCTATTTTTTTGGCCCGCGCCCCGCCCCCCGGCCCCGCGCCGACGGTCCCGCGCCTCCAAGGAGAGCCCCCAAATGCCCATCTACGAATACGAGTGCGCCTCGTGCGGGAAGATAACAGAGGCCGCGCAGAGGATGTCCGACCCGCCGCTGACCGTCTGCCCCGAGTGCCAAGGCGAGCTCCGCAAGATCATGAGCCGGACGAGCTTCCAGCTCAAGGGCTCCGGCTGGTACACCACCGACTACAAGAAGACCGACGGCGGCACCGGGCCGGACCCGACCTTGCCGGGGCCGAAGCCGAAAGTGCCTTTAAACGGAGACGGGACGGGCGAAGGGAAGCCCAAGCGCAAGAGCTACCTGGACCAGACCCCCTCGGAACGCAAGAGCACCGTGAAAGAAATAGTGAACAAGGTTGCCAACAAGATATAGCCGCCGCATCGCGGGAGGGGGGGAGGAATGCCGAGGCCGCCCGGCCCTTTTCCGGCGCGGCCCCGCCCGGAACGAGCAACCCCCGTGGGAAAAAATCCAGGAACAAAAAACCCCCTCTGCGAGGGGGTTTTTTGTTCCTGGATTGAAGTTTTTTTTCCGGGATTGTCGGAAATAGGGATCGGGACTTGGGGTTGAGGGCCCGTGCCCCGAACCCGTACGGCGGGAGGCAAGCGGCAGGCCGGGACGAGAGCGGCAGGCCGGGACGCAAAGGCGGCGCCCCCCGGCGCAGGGGGTGCGCGGCATCCCGGGGAACGGGCGGGCGGGGCGCTGGGCCCCGGCCGGCGCCAAGGCTCAACTAGTCGCCTTCGGGGAGACGACCATCACTATGTTGCGGCCCTCGAGCTTGGGCATCTGCTCCGGGACGCCAAGCTCGGCGACGTCCCTGATGACCCGGTTCATGAGTTCCTGGCCGATGTTGGCGTGCGTTATCTCCCGCCCGCGGAAGGTCAGGCTCACCTTGATCTTGTTCTTCTCGGAGAGGAACTTCAGGATCTTCTTGACCTTGGTCTGGTAGTCGTTGTCCGCGGTCTTGGGGCGGAACTTGACCTCCTTTATCTCCACGGTGGTGGCCTTGCGGCGGGACTCGGCGAGCTTCTTGCTCTGCAGGTACTTGTACCTCCCGAAGTCCATGATCCGGCAGACCGGCGGATCGGCCTCCGGGGCCACCTCCACCAGGTCAAGCTCGGCTTCCTTGGCCATCGCCAGCGCGTCCCGCGGGGGCAGGATCCCGACCGGGCTGCCGTCCTCGCTTATGAGCCTCACCTTCGGCGCCCTTATCATCTCGTTTACGTTGACCCGTTTGGAGTCCGGCTCCTTCCTCTTTCCGTTGATACCTGCACCTCTCTTTTCGAAGGGTTGCGCCGCGCGCCCTCAAGGCTGTTTAGGGCGCCGCCCCGGCGCTCGCGGCCGGGGGAGACGGGGGGCCGCGCCGCGGTTCTTCCGGGGCGGGGCGCTCTGGGTGGGGGTGTTTGCGGGCCGCCCGGCCCCCGGCCTGGGGGACGGGCGGGCGCGTCTAATCCGGGTACCCGGCGCCGGGCCCGGGCGGGCCGGCGGGCGGGGGAAGCCGGCGCGGGGAAAATCTGAAGGGGACTGAACGGCCCGGAAGGCCGGGAACGGCCCCGGAAAGGCCGGGAACGGTCCCGGGCTAGTCCCAGGAGGGAGGGATCATGGCCGGGCCGACCAGGTCCAAGAACCCGGCCGGGTCGAGCTCGCCCGCCTGGCCGCCGCGGCGGGAGCGCACGGAGGCGGTGCCCTTCTCGGCTTCCTTGTCCCCCATGACGAGCACGTAGGGGACCTTGGCGAGTTCGGACTCACGTATTTTATAGCCCAGCTTCTCGTTGCGCAAGTCGCAATCCACCCGGACGCCCTTTTTCCTCAAGGCCGCCGCGTAGCATTTCGCCGCGTCGTCGGCGCGTCCCGTGACGGTGACGATAACGGCCTGGACGGGGGCGAGCCACAGGGGGAAGTCGCCGGCGTAGTGCTCTATGAGCACGCCGATGAAGCGCTCCAGGCTCCCGAAGAGAGTGCGGTGGAGCATTACCGGCCTGCGGCGGGTGTTGTCGGAGTCGGCGAAGGTCAAGTCGAAGCGTTCGGGGAGGGTGAAGTCGCACTGGACCGTGGCGCACTGCCAGCGGCGGTTCAGGGCGTCCTTGAGCTTCACGTCGATCTTGGGCCCGTAGAAGGCCCCGTCCCCCTCGTTCACGTCGTAGGGGCGCCCGATGCCCTCCAGGGCGGCCGCAAGGGCCCCCGTCGCCATCTCCCAGTCCCCGTCCGTGCCTATGGACTTCTCCGGCCTGGTGGACAGCTCCAGCTCGAAGTCGAAGTCGAAGGCCGCCATCATGTCGCGGACGAAGCCCAGAACCCCCAGGATCTCGTCCTTGACCTGGGCGGGGGTGCAGAATATGTGGGCGTCGTCCTGGGTGAACTGCCGGACCCGGGTTAGCCCGTGGAGCACCCCGCTCTTCTCGTGGCGCTGCACGGTGCCGAGCTCGAAGAGGCGCACCGGGAGATCCCTGAAGGACCTCACCTTGGAGCGGTACACGAACATGTGGGACAGGCAGTTCATGGGCTTTATGGCGTAGGACTGGCCGTCTATCTCCGTGAAGTACATGTTCTCGCGGTAGTAGTCCAGGTGCCCGCTCCTGGCCCAGAGATCGGATTTCAGGATCTGGGGCCCCATGACCACTTCGTAGCCGCGGTTCAAGTGCTCCTTCCGCTCGAACTCCTCCAGGAGGGTCCTCAGGAGGGCCCCCTTGGGGTGCCAGACTACCAGCCCACCCCCTATCTCCTCGTGGAGGGAGAAGAGATCCAGCTCCTTCCCGAGCCTGCGGTGGTCCCGGCGCCTGGCCTCCTCCAGGAAGGCCAGGTGCGCCTTAAGGTCCTTGGCGGTGAAGAAGGCCGTCCCGTAGATGCGCTGGAGCATGGGGCGCTTCTCGTCCCCGCGCCAGTAGGCGCCCGCCACGGACAGGAGCTTGAAGGCAGATCCCCAGGAGCTGTCGGGCACGTGGGGCCCGCGGCACAGATCGACGAAGTCCCCGCAGCGGTACAGGCTCACCTTGGTCTCGCCGGCGGCCACCAGGTCCTCGATGATCTCCGCCTTGTAGAGCTCCCCCTTGGCCTTGAAGCGCTCGAGCGCCTCTGAGGCGGGCATTTCCGAGCGGGTGAAGGGCTGGGCCTCCTTGGCGATGGCCTCCATGGCCTTTGATATCTCGCCCAGGTCCTCCTCGGTGAAGGGACGGCCGATGTCGAAGTCGTAGTAGAAGCCGTCCTCCACCGCCGGGCCTATGGCCACCTTCGCCTGGGGGAAGAGCCTCGTCACCGCCTCTGCCATCAGGTGCGCGGTAGAGTGGCGCAAAAGCGCCAGGGCCTCCGGGTCGCCGGAAGCGACCGGGACCGCCTGGCCGTCCAAAGGCACCGGGGCCGCCAGATCCACCATCCTTCCCTGGAGCCGGGCGGCCAGGGGCCGCTCCGGGCCCTTCTGGGGGAGCCCCGCGAGCCTGAACAGATCGGCCGCCGAGGGATCGCCCGCCCCCTCCCACTCAACGTCCACCGCGCCGCCTTTGGCGGCAACCTGGAAACGAGCCATCTTGCGACGCCCCCGGGCCCGGCTTGGGCGGGTTCCCGCGGGACTAAACTCCTTTGCCTGAATGGGCCGCCGGCATCCCCGCCGCGCGGCCGCGGGCCGAAGGGCCCGGCTGTCCCGGGCATCGTCCGGGAAACGTAAAAAAAGAATATTATCAAAACGGCGCGCAGTTTTAAAGCCCCCGCCCGGAGCGGCCCGGAGCGGGCGGGACCGTTGCGGGGCCGACGGGAAGCTGCCTCCGGATACGGTATTTCGAAGGGGCCGGGGCGGCGGCGCAGGGCGCAGAAGCGGCCCGCGGAAACCTCTGAAAAGGCCTCGGGGGGACCGGAATGGCAGGGGAAGGGAGGGTAAAACGGCGGAAAACACCGGGAGAGCGGCGGAAAGCGCTGGAAAAAGCGGAGAACGGCGGGAACCGCCTGAAAAAACGCGGAGAGCGGCGGGAGAGAGCCGGAAAGCGGCGGGAGAACGGACGAGTTTCTCCTTCAAAGGCTGCCCGTGCCAGGCAAACAAAAAGGCCAGAAACCGGGATCGCTCTCGGTTTCTGGCCTTACCGCTAAGAATGTTCGTTATGTTCGTCCTTTCGCCGCATAACGGCGAAAGAGAGAGGCGTGCATTTTCATGCCCGACGAGGCCTTCTCTGCCCTTGGAGGCGCCTTGCGGCGCACTTCGATGTCTTGGGCGCCGCGCGGGCTACGCGGCGGCCAGTTTTAATCGCGGGCGCCCTTGAGGAAAGAGCGTCCTCCGACCGGGGGATTTCCGGCGCCGAAGCTCTGCGGGGGGCGCCCTGGGAGCCGGGACAGCGCCTCGACCCCGCGTTTCATTCGGAGAAAGGCCGAGGGGGAGACGCGCCGCAACGGGGCCGGAAAAAAATGGTAGGCGTGAAGAGATTTGAACTCTTGACCACTACCGTGTCAGGGTAGTGCTCTCCCACTGAGCTACACGCCTGGAACCCCGCCTCCTGGCCGATAAGAAAACAGTCCGGCAGGAGACGAGCCATATTATCTACAGGGGAAGCCTAGATGTCAAGCGTCTTTGCGCCCTCGCAGACCCGTGAGCCGCGCCATCGCGCTGCCTGCGGGAGTCGGCTGGGGGTCCGGACGGACCGGCGGCCGAGGCCGAAGAGGGCCGCGCTGTCGTTTTGGACCTGCCGGGCGCCTGACCTTCGGCGGGGGGATCCGGAGAGGGGGAAGGGGGAAGCCGGAAGGGCGGCGCCTGCCGTCAGAGCTGGCTCCAAGCCCGCATCCAGCCGGACTCGGCGGAGGCCGCAGATGCGGGGGCCTGGGGATCTGGCCGACGGGCGAGCGATGCGAAACGGCGTCCGTCCTCGGTTCCGGCGGGCGGGGCCCGGCATTCGGCTAGCGCATCGCGCGATTCTCCGCTCCGGGCGTTCCGGGCGCCGCGCGATACTGGCCCCGGACGGACCTGGTTCGGCCAAGCTTCGGGCGCCGAAGCTTCCCCCCCCCCGCCTCTCACCCGGATTTCCGGAAGCTCAGGGTTGGAGGCGAGTTCGGCCCGGGGCGAACCGCGCCGATTTCCCCCAGCGAACCCGAACTCCCCGGGGCCGCGGCCCGCGCCTCATCCCGCCGGCGGTGAAGCCGACGCGCCGGCTTTTCCTGCCTCGGCCGTTATCCCCGAACGGCGCGCCTTCGGCATCGCCCGTCCTGGGCCGGCTGTTCCCGCGCCGGGCAGGAACGTTCTGCGCGGCTCGGAGCTTGACCGATCCCTAACGCGCTCCCCTTTTCGCATCCTGCTCCTTCGAAACGCCGCGACAATAAACCGCCCGAAGCGCCGCGGGGATAAACCGCTGCTTCCGAGGTCCTTGCCCAAAGGATCTCCTTTTCCAAGATAGGGCAAGCCGGAACTCGAACTCCGAACCATGTGCCATGCGCCTCCTCTCGGGAAAAGAAAGGCCGACGGGAAAAATGAAAAGGCCGTTTCCGCCGCGAACGCTTTCGCGAAAGGCAGTCTTCGGACGGAAAAAGCCCGCGGCGCCGGAAGTTCCGGCCGGCGCCGCGGGCAAAGGAGAGTTCCGCCCGCCCCGTCCCTCAAGAGGAGGGGGGGCCGGACGACCGTCACACGCTGATGGGGATGATGTTGGCGGTGATGAAGATGAGGAGCTCGGACTTGCTGTTGTTGACAGCGCGGTCCTTGAACAGCCAGCCCAGGAGGGGTATGGAGTGGACGCCGGGCACCTGGTTGTTGGTCACGATCTGCTG
>JAIRZX010000709.1 GCA_031267005.1 Deltaproteobacteria bacterium | reverse complement strand
ATTGCCTCAACAACACCTCATTTCCAGCAGGAAAGAGGTGTCCACCCTACTACCCCATGGAGCCTGGCGGATTTATTGCGGCGGCGTCATGCATGGCTCGGAACAAGCCTAACCGCAATTTTTTTTTCCGCCGAGGGCATCCGGCCGCAGCGGCCGCTCCGTTATGCCTCGTTCGGACGGGACACTCTAAGCTTGCGGCTGACGGGAGCCGCCGTAGGCGATTGGCGGAAATAATCCAGCGAAGGCGATTGGCGGCAATCTTTAGCCGCCCTAAAAGGCTCAGATCGCATACGACTCTTTTAAATATCGCCAAACGCGTACTTGGAGGCCGCTGCCGGATTTCGGGGCCGCCCGGTTTCATTGCGGTTTCATCCAGACGCGCAGGTTTCAGGCCGGTTGCGCGGGATGGCATCCGGGACGCGATTAACGCCTTAAGTTAGGGCCGGGCTCTTCTGTCGAATCGCTGTTGCCGCAGGGCCGCCCCTGCCGTCTGGAGCGGGGATCCCTCCAGGATTTTCAACCGCCAGGATCTTAACGTAGGCAACGGTTGAGTTAGGAAAGGGACAGCCGATCGCTCCGGGCAAATTGAGACAGGAGATCGCTCCGTTCCAATGCGGCCTGAATACGAGACGATTCCGCGCGAAAATTTTTGGAAGCAGCGTGGACAGGATTTTCGGCAGCGATCATTTTAAGGGACAACCCGAACGGCGAACATCACTGTTAGCCTGCGGGGCTTGACAGTTTGACGCTAGAATATAAAAACACAGTATGCCGTAATGTAAACGCAATGGGCAATCATATTCCGCAGTTACTGGCTTTTCTTGGTCCGGGGGGGCGCTCCCGTCGAGGTGCCGGTCTGGTCGAGTGTCAGGAAACTAGGAAACTAGGAAACTAGGAAACTAAGGGAGCCCCGCGCGATGGAACCAATTTTTGGGAACGCGGGAACAGGAGTTGGCGTTTTCTTCGGCTTTGTCGAGAAGGACTGTCGCTGCGCAGGCAAAAAATCAGCTCATCGCGTCGGTATCGTACGGCAATGACGTCTTTATCCCAGTGCTTTCAGTCTGTCCAGCAACGCTTTACGCAAACGCCGCCGCGGCGGGGCGGAAAGTTTCCTTCGATGGTTCCTGGGCGCTATTCCCAGGGAATTGTGTCTGGCGCCGGAACCCTTCGCCCGCGTTTTGCCGATGCTTTCTTTAAGGTTACCGGATTCGAAGCGGAAGGCGGCTCGCCGTGTCCAATGGCAACGCAGGTTTGGCCGTTACCGTTCCCGGAGACGGGATCATTGAGGAAGAGGAAAAATATGTGAAATCCTATTCCGTGACATAGTGCGGAGCCTGCTGCGGCGCGAGGGATTCTGCGGGAGGAACAACCGCAAGAGGAAGACGGAATGTTGGAGTCCAGCTTGCCCGAAGCCTTCCGGCAGATCGCCATAAAAGAATATCTGCAGCCTTGCGCGGGCGCCGCAGTTCCGGCATATGCAGCTGCCGTTTCGGTCGCCGCGCGCGGAAGGAATCATGCGATGGCCAAAAATTACCCGCGCCTCCGGAGTAACCGGCGCCTCCCGCTAATTCCAATAATTTTTCAACATTTCAAAAATTAATATATCCAGATAATAAATTTTTAATATCATAGATGATAGAAATGTATAGTTTTTTTGAAATCTTGAACAATTATTGGAATAAGAACGAGGCGGGGAAAGGAGCGGGCGGAGCTCCGCCGGGATGGTTTGCGGTTTTCCGGAAATCGCGTTTGCCGCGGCTATCGCATATTGCCGGAGAGACGCGGTCGCGGCATTCAGGAATCGGCGGGGCGCGGGCAGCAAGCCTAGCGTTTCTTGGGGTTCGCAAGCAAGTCGATGGAACCGGCAACTTCTTTCGCAGCAGCGTGATCGCCCTTGGCTTGAAGCGCGTCGTGGATGGCGGCTAGGCAGATCTGGGTCTCCTCGTGGGTGGCCAGGTTTGTATGGAATCCTTTCGCCGCCTGGGCAAGGATGGGAATCGCCTCAGCGTGCTCCCCGGCCCCAGCCAAGGTCCGGCCCAGGTAGCTCAAAACCTGGAAGGTCTTAATGTCCGCCCCGCCCTGGACCCTAATCCTTCCCGCCAGCGTCCAGCTGAGAACCGCCGCCGCGCCGATGAAGTTGCCTGTGAGGAACAGGCTCCTTCCGAGGGAGAACGCCGCCTTATGGGTCCCCATGTCTTCAAGGCCGTTAAATTCCGCGAGCTTTTCCAGTTCGCGCACGAGATCCGCGCGTCCCGGCAACCGCCCGCCTTCGAGGAGGAAGTCGCCCAGCGCCTCCCAGGCGGCCACGGTGGACTCGTCAGACGGGCCCTTGGACGTGAGGCATTTCCTGGTCTTGCGGGACAGCTCCCAGGCTTCCTCGTCCCATTTTCTCGCCCGGGAGGGGGCGTTCCCGCCCGCGCCCGGCTCCGTCCTCGCCCCGCCGCCCAGGCGGCGGACTTCGTCGAGGTTCTCCAGGGAAGCTATAGAGTCAGGGTGCTCAGGGCCAAGCATGCCCTCCCTCTCGCGGGAGACGCGCTGGAGGATGCCGGCCGCCCCGTCCAAATCCCCCGTTGCGGCCATGGCGCAAGCCAGGTTGTTCCTGCCCGCGAGCTCCGCTGGCAAGTTCCTCGGCGGGGCCCCGGCCCTGGCGCCGCAGACCCGCTCCAGGAGGAGCTTGGCCTCCTTGAACTCGCCGAGCCTCATGTGGGCGCACCCGAGCGTGTCCGCTATCCTGAGCGTCGCGTGGCCAGCGGGGCCGTTCGTCCTCTCGCTCGACGCGAGAGCGGCGGAGAGGCGGTCCCGGGCTTTCGCGAAGTTCTTGCGGGCGTACAGCGACAGTCCCATGAGTTCGGAGAGCAGTATTGAGTCGGCGCCGTCGGGACCGTTCTTCTTGAGCGAGGCGTCAAGGGCCTTCTTTATCGCGCCCGGGTAGCGCTCGAAGCCTTCCCGCGCCATGATTTCCGCGATAGCTCCGGCCGGGGGCGCGACGGGCTTTTCCAAGGAGAGGTTCCATGAATCGTTCGGTTTGCTCATTATAGGCTTTCTCCGCCCGTCTTGCGGGAATTAAGGCGCCAATTTAACTCCTTTGGGCGCCGCACCTCAAGTGTTTTTGGCGGGAAGGCTCGTTTGTTGGGCTTCAAGGGGGGCAAGCTTTCCCCCCTCGAACGGCCGCCCGGCCAAAAGGCGGTTGCGTTTAACTTCCCGCCGTACAATCGCGCAAGGCCCGCGCGGCCGAAGGCCGCGCCAGTCCCCGTATCCCCCGGGGCATGAGGCAGTGGTCGCCGCAGCCCGCCAGTCAGCGCTTAGGGCGCGTCCAAGGCGGCGGCCGAAGGGCGGCCGCGGGGGGGAGGCTAAGTCGGTTCCGGCGGCCGAAACAGGCGGGCGGCGCGTGACCGGCGTCCCGAACGGCGGGTCCCTCCCCGTGGCGTCACTGAACGGCGCCCGCCGTTCAGCTTCCCCTTCCCCCCCTCCCCAAGCGCTCCTCCTCCTCCTCCTCCTCCTCCCTTCCGTGCGCCTTCCCTCCCAAGCGCTCTTCCTCCCCCCTTCCGTGCGCCTTCCCTCCCAAGCGCTCTTCCTCCTCCCTTCCGTGCGCCTTCCCCCCCACCCCGAGCCCTACCTCCGTCCCCTTCCCCCCTGTCCCCGTGAAAGGCCCGCCAGGGACTTCAGGAAGGGCGCGCCCAGCCTTGACAGCGGCTTTGGAAAAGGGCTATCCTCCCCCCTGCAAGTACGGGAAAGGCACGTTGCCCGCCGCGGGCGCCCGCGCAGGCTGGTCAGGAAACTGAAGGCCGAGAACCCCCGGGGGCCGCCCCCGCGCGAGGGGGCTATCGGCCTTTCTGTTTTAGGGCTCTTGCGGTCGGGAAAGCGTCTCAATGGCCATCATCGAAATTAAGGGGCTGAGGAAGAGCTTCGGCAAGGGGGACAAGGCCCTGGAGGTGCTCCGGGGCATAGACCTTTCCGTTGGGGAGGGCGAGGTCTACGGCGTGGTGGGCCTGTCCGGGGCAGGGAAGAGCACGCTCGTGAGGTGCATCAACCGCCTGGAGAGGCCCAGCTCCGGGCAGGTGTTCATAGACGGCAAAGACGTGATGTCGCTCTCGGACAGGCAGCTGAGGGACGCGAGGCGCTCCATGGGCATGATCTTCCAGTCCTTCAACCTGTTGAGTTCCAGGACGGCCGCCGGGAACGTCGCCTTCCCCCTGGAGGCCGCCGGGGTCGACAAAACCCTGATCCCGGCCAGGGTCTCCGAACTCCTGGAGCTGGTCGGCCTCTCCGACAAGGCCGCCAGCTACCCCGCCCAGCTCTCGGGCGGGCAGAAGCAGAGGGTGGGGATCGCGAGGGCGCTCGCCAACAACCCCAGGATTCTCCTGTGCGACGAGGCCACGAGCGCCCTGGACCCGCAGACCACGGCGAGCATCCTGGTTCTCATATCCGACATACAGAAGCGGCTGGGGCTCACGGTGGTGGTCATCTCCCACGAGATGCAGGTCATAATGGAGATCTGCGACCGGGTGGCCGTAATGGAGCGCGGCGAGGTGGTGGAGGAGGGCAGTGTCGTGGACGTGTTCTCCTCGCCGAAGCACCCCGTCACAAGGGGCTTCGTCGAGTTGATCCTGAAGTCCGGGAGCCGCTTTCTGGAAAACGGCTACGCGCCCAGGGGCAGGCTCTTGAGGGTGAGCCTCATAGGCGAGGGGGTCCAGGAGCCCTTCGCGGGGGAGCTCGTGAGACTCTTCGGGCTCTCGCCGGTGATTCTCCAGGCCCACGTGGACCACATAAAGGACACCCCGTTCGGCACGCTCGTGATAGATCTCCTCGGGGACGGCGGGAAGGCGGAAGAGGCGATCCGGTGGATCCGCGAGAAGGGCACGGCGGTCGAGGTCCTGAACTGAAGGCGGCCCGGGCCCCCGGCTCGCGGGGTCCGGGCGCCGGGGCCGCGAGCGTCCGCGCGATCTAAAACCCGCGCCTGTTTCCGAACCCGGATCTGATACGAAACCCGGGCCCGCGCCTGATCCTGAACCCGGGCCCGCCGCGCGCGGGGCCAAGAACCCAACCTAAAGGAAAGCCGAAAGAAAGCCGAGGTTCCGGAGGGAAGATGCTACTCACGGCGCAACAGATTCTCATGCTCAAGAAGGCCTCATTGGAGACCTTCTACATGGTCTCGGTCACTACGGCGCTCACCGTCTTGGCGGGAGTGCCCCTGGGCGTGCTCCTGGTGGTGATGCGCCCCGGGCACATCCTGGAGAACAGCTGGGCCTACCGCGTCGTAGGCCTCGTCGTGAACGCCACCCGCTCTGTGCCTTTCCCCATTTTCATAGTTTTCGTGATACCACTCACCCGCTTCCTGGTGGGGACGAGCATCGGCTCCACCGCCGTTATAGTGCCCCTGACGCTTGCCGCCCTGGTGCTCATGGCCAGGCTCACCGAGACCTGCCTCCTGGAGATCCCCCACGGCGTCATCGAGGCCGCCCAGTCGATGGGCGCTAGCTCCTGGCGCATCATAACCCGCGTGATGCTCCCCGAGGCCCTCCCGGGCCTCTTCATGGCGGTCACCATCGCCGTCATCACGCTCATAAGCTACTCCGCCATGGCGGGCATGGTCGGCGGCGGCGGGCTGGGGGATCTCGCTATCCGATACGGCTACCACCGCTACCAGACCGACATCATGTGGGCTACCGTAATCCTCCTCGTCGTGGTCGTGCAGCTCGTGCAGCTTTTCGGCGACGCCCTGGTCCGGAAATTCACGCGGAGGTAAGGCCCGCGCCCGTCCGGCCCGGCCCAGGCCGACCGCTTAAGCCCGAAGACCGCCCGGCGCGACTTTTCGCCGGGATGCCTGAGCGGCCGGGAAACCCCCGGGGCCCCGACCGGGACAGCCCTCCCGCCAGCGAAGGCGGCGACGGGGGGAGGGACGGCAGGGATTCCCCCCCGGGCCGGACGTCCCCATCAACCAGAACCCCGGGCTTTTTTTGGCTTCCCGCACGCGCGGCTCAAGCCTTGCGGCCCGCAGCGGCGCCGGCCCCCCCCCCAACGGGCCCGGCCCCGCAGCGCGCGAAGCCCGGCAACCAATCGCGAGGAAGATATGAAAATGAAAAGCCTCATCACCGTCCTGGCGGCCGCGGCCGCAGCTTTCGCGGCGCAGGCCTCTTTCGCCCAGGACGGGCCAGTCACCGTGGGCACCGTAGCCGGCTCCGACGTCGACATGCTGGAGAAGGCAGTGGAGGTCGCGGCCAAGGACGGGCTGTCCGTGGAAATCCGCGAGTTCTCCGACTACGGCCAGCTCAACCCCGCCTTGGCCGCGGGGGACATCGACCTCAATTCCTTCCAGCACGTGCCCTTCCTTGAGAGCTACCTGAAGGACCACGCCGACGGGCTGGTCGCCATCGGGTCCACCTACATCTCGCCGATAGGCTTTTTTTCCAAGAAGATAAAGTCACTGGACGAGCTTAAGAAGGGGGACACGGTCGTCATCCCCAACGATCCTTCAAACGGGGGGAGGGCGCTCCTCCTCCTCCAGGCCGCCGGAAAGATCAAGCTCAAGCCCGAGGCGGGCATAACCCCCACCCCCTTCGACGTCACCGAGAACGTCCTGGAGCTTAAGCTGGTGGAGGTGGACGCCGCCCAGACCTTCGCTTCCATGGAGGACGCCGCCGCCGCGGCCATCAACAACAACTACGCCCAGGACGCGGGCCTCAACCCCCTGAAGGACTCCATCTATCTGGAGGACAAGAACTCCCGCTACGTGAACGTCATAGTCGCCCGCGCCGCCGACAAGGACAACCCCAGGTACCTGCAGTTCGTCAAGGCCTACCAGAGCAAGGAGGTGGCCGACTTCATACTGGAGAAGTTCGGCGGCGCCACCATCCCCGCCTTCGAGTACGCCAAGTAGCCTGACCGGGAAGCCGGAAGGCGCGGGGGGGGGCCGCCGCATCCCGCCAGGCCCGTCAGGCCTTAGGGCGCGGGCGCAAGAGGGCGCCCGCCTCCCTTCGGGACGACAGAAAAGCGAGACCCCCCGGCCGGGAAAGTCCCGGTCGGGGGGTCTCGCTTTTGGGGGGGCTTTCAGGCCGGGGAGGGCGACGTTCCTGAAGCCCCGCGAAGTCGATCCGGGACCGCAGGCCCCTACCTGCGTCCGCCGCGGCGCTTCTTGCCGAACTTTTGGAAGCGTTTTTCCTTGCCCGCCGGCTTCGCGGGCGGCTTGGGCTTGCCGGGGGAGAGCGCGGGCTTGCCGGGCGCCGCGGCCTGCCCCGACTTCGGGGGGGCCTCGGCCCTGGCGGGGGGCTCGGGGAAGAGCGTGACCGAGATCGGGCGGAAGTCGTCGACGGGACGGCTTTCCCTGCGGCGGGGGGCCGCCGCTGTCGCCGCCGCTGCCGCGGACGATGCCGCGGACGATGCCGCGGGCGATGCCGCAGACGCGCTGGGCGCGGCGGAAGGGAGGGGCTTCTTGGGCCGGGCGGCGGCCGGGCGGCTGGTCTTCTTCCCGAAGCGCGGGCCTTGAAGGGGGATCCTCGTGAGCGGCGTGTGGACGGCGCCTGAGGGGGACAGGCGGCTCCGGAAGAGGTGGATATCGTTTACGGGAAAGTCGGCCAATACCTTGTGCCGGTTTATGTCCAGGACGTGCTGGAGCCTCTCGCTGGGCGGGCCCTTCAGGCGGCCCAGGAGCATGGAGGGCTTGTACTGGCGGTCCCAGGCGGGGGGGAAGCCTTCCACGGTGCCGAGGGCCTTGTCCACGGCGTTCTTTATCGCCAGAAGGGGGTCGTGGTTGTCCACCCGCGCGCACAACAGGTGCGAATTTGCCGAGGGATGCACGAAGAGGCCCTTCAAGGTCAAGGTGAAGGGCCCGCACTCCTGGGAGACGCTTAGGAGCGCCGCAGTGGCGGCGGGCACCAGATCGTGGTCCACTTCTCCTATGAAACGCACGTTCACGTGGAGATTCCTGAAGGCAAGGTCTTTCAGTTCGTCGGTTTTGCCTTGGAGCCACACGAATTTCGCGGCCGCGCGGTCCGGGATTTCCACTGCTACGAACAGCCTCGCCCTGGCGGGCGCCTTGGCGGCCTTAGGGGCCTCTGTTTCCATTGGATCCTCGTGGGGTCTTGAGGAGAGAGAGGTGAGCGGGAGGCCAGCCCGCAAAGGGGGAGGCCGGGGGGATCAAATAGTTCCGGAGACCGTATGGTAGCAGAATCGCAGGTGAATGTTAAGGATGGCAGCCCCGCTGTCGGCGCGCCCGGGAGGCCCCGGGTGGGCGGTGAAGCCCCGGCGGAGGCCCGGATAGGGTAAGGCGGCGGGCGGTAGCGCGGCAGGGCATAAGTAGGCCCGGAGGCAGGGCCGCTCGGCGGAAAGAACCCCGGACCCAAGCGGGTAAGGATGGAGGGATGGAGGGATGGAGGGAAAGGTCGTCAGACGTGAAGACTGGGA
>JAIRZX010000480.1 GCA_031267005.1 Deltaproteobacteria bacterium | reverse complement strand
AGGGTACCCGGAAGGCGCCGGAGGCCTCGGCTGACCGGGCGGGGGAGGACTTAGGCCGGGAGGGGCCTGTTGCCTCGGAGGCGTTGCCGCTGGCGGAGGGTACCCGGAAGGCGCCGGAGGCCTCTGGCGCTCGGGAGGGAGAGGGGGAGAGGGAGAGGGAGGGCTGAAGCCGGGAGGAGCCGGTTGCCTCGGAGGACTTGCCGCAGGCGGAGGGTACCCGGGAGGCGCTGGAAGCTTCGCCAATGCGGGCGCCGGGCCGCCGGAGCCAGGCGCTGCGGGACTCCTCGACGGCGAGGTGCCAGGGTCAGGGTCAGGCGGGACTGGCAGCTTGGCCAGGGACGACGTCCCCCCAGGCGCTGTCGCAAGCTTCTCCAACCCCAAAAATCCAGTCGCCTGAGGGGTTCCGGCCATGTCAGGCGCCCCCCGGCCGCGACGGCCCCCAGCCCCGCTGGCCCCAGTCCCCCGGCTTTGCCGGCTCCGGACCGTTCCCTGCATTTCCAGCGGTTTTGGCTCTTCCAGATTTCATGCCGATTTCTCCTCCGTCCGCCTCAGATGGCCAGCCCCCCCGGCAATCCGCCGCTCCGCCCGCCAGCGGCCCCGCGCCGTCCGTTCAGCCGGAAGGAACCCGCGTGGCCGCTCCGGGCGAATAAATGGATACCGGAAGCGCGCAAGGGTTCAGCGCGGCGTTTCTAAGCAGGCAGCCGGTCCTCATGTCGAGAACCCCGTCGGGCTCGATCCCCACCTCGTCCTGGAAAGACCTGAGCGACGCCCTGGTCAAAGGCCCTATCCTCCCGTCGTGCTCCAGGGGGCCGAACCTCAAGAAGTCCAATATCTTTTGGGCCTCTAGGGCGGGGACCGACTCGCCCAGGCCCGCTGGCGACGCCTCGGGAAGCGTCACGGGACGAATGGCCAGCAAGGGGTTCGCGGCCCTCGCGTCATCCAGGGCCTCCCTCACGACTACCACCCCGAAACGGCGGAGGGCCCCGAACGCCTCGCCGAACTCGGCGTCACCCTCAGGGCTCTTGCCGTAGCATCTTTCCATGTACCGGGCGTTGCTTTCGCGGGCTTCAGCAGGATCTCCAACCCATAACAGGGTGAAGTGACGCAGGATGTCCCCCCTTACAGACTCCCTCAGGCACCATCTGAGTTCGCCGGTCGAAAGGGGAACGTCCGGGGTCACGGAGGGCTCTCTTAACCCGTAGGCCGCGAGGAGCCCTCGGGCTCCGCCTTCCGGCGTCCCGGCGCTTCGGGCTTCGCCCGGCGGGGGGGAACGCGCGGCCCCGGGCTCGCGCTCCAAACCCGGCCCGGGGCCGGACTCCAGGCCGCCGCCCTGATTCGCGCCCTGGACGGGAGACTGGACGCGCTCTCGCGGGGATGCCCGGCCCCGGCCGCCGTAAGGCGCCGGAAACCGGATGTCGTCCCGCTGGGAATAGGCGGACGCGCACTCCCCGCCGGTTGAAGCCGCCAAGGGCGAACCGGGCCTCGGGCCGCAGCCGCTGGCTCGCGCGTCGCAAGCGGTCTCGGCGGCAGGGGGAGCGCCCGGTACTGATTCAAAATCACCCGCGCCTGACGGCCCCGAAGGGGACTCCGCTCCCCACCGTCGGCCCCCAGGCCGGTCCGCTGACTGTTCTGAGGGCAGTTCTCCGGGCCGATCGACCGAGCTGCCGGAACCGGCTATCAAGAGCCAGACCCCCATCGCCACCAAAACAACGCATGACAGGGCCAAGATAACCTTGAAGGGACGGGCTAAGGCGCCAGCGGGGCCGCTCCCCCCGGACGGCGGGGAGTACTGCGGCAAAGGCCGCATAGGCGGAAGGGCCGGCATAGACATCGGAGGCGGCAACAGCTGGAGCGACGCGAGAGGCGGCAGATTCGGCGTCGGCTTCGACGGCGGCATCAGCGGCATCAGCGGCAACGACGCGAGAGGCGGCAGATTCGGCGTCGGCTTCGACGGCGGCATCAGCGGCAGCGACGCGAGAGGCGGCAGATTCGGCGTCGGCTTCGGCGGCGGCATCAGCGGCAGCGACGCGAGAGGCGTCGGCTTCGGCGGCAGCGACGCGAGAAGCGGCGGAGGCCCCGCCGGGGCTGTCCTTGGCGTCACGCGCTCGGGACGGGCAGTCCAAGACGGAGGCGGCGCGGATGTCCGGGGCGGTGTCGACGTCGCCCCCCCTCCGTTGGATGCGAGGCTGGCCGGGTCCGTCGCGAGCCCCGCTATCCCGCCGAACCCTGATTCGCTCAAAGCCGCTGACATGCCACGCCCCCGCTTCCGGACAGTAAATCCAGCGCCTCGCGCCGCCCTCCCGCGCCTTCCCGAAAAACGGCCCGCTTCCGGGCCTCAGGGAGCTCCGCCAGCCGACCGGCGGCCCTTCCAGCCGGGGCTTCGCGGCCCCCGGGAAACAGGGACGCCCTTAGGGAACCCGGCAAGGAAAACCGCAAGGCGCGCTCGGGCAAGAAGCTACCGCGCGTCAAAGCCCCTCGTTTGCGGCTGCCCCCGAAAGCCCGCCTCGCCCCCCTCAGAAGCTCTTCGAGCGGCGCCATCTATCTTCCGCCCGCGAGCCTTTTCGCGTCCTCGGCCGCGATTTCGCTTACCTCGGCCACGTCGGCGAAGGCCCTGGCCAAAATCGACGTCACCTTTTTCGCCAGCGCGGGATCCCACCCCGCGTTGTGGATGTCGACAGCCGCGTCCCTCACGTCCCTCGCCACCGAGAAGCTGGGCTTGTGAGTGACCCCCGTGCTTTTGAGGAAGGTCAGGAGCGGGGCCGCTACCGACTGCCAGTTGAAGAGGACCTTCTCCAAATCGTCCGCCACGGCCATCGCCTTCCTCGGCTGCCCCCTGTCGGCGGCGGCGGCTTTCAGGGCCCCGCAGAGCGCCTTGGCGGTGGCTTCCTCCCTGTCGAAGAAGGCCCTGCTCTCCAAATCGTAGATTTCCATCAGGTCGCGGACGAGCACCGGGGGCGGCCTCCTGCCGAAATCGGTCTCCGAGCGCACGATCTGTGCCGCCGCCTCCACCAGATCGCGGGAGGGAAGGCGGTCCAGGGCGCCCTTCACCACCTCTCGGCAGTAAAGCCTGAGCTTGTCCAGTTCCTCCTCCACGTCCGAAACAGAGGGCACGGCGGGCAGGCCCGCAAGCCTCCTGTCGGCGTTCACGGCGGCCATGGATGAGTTGGCGTCCGCGCTCTCGAAGGCTTTGGAGAGTAGTCCAACGGCGTACGCCGTCATTGCCCAACCGCTCCCTTGAAGCCTCAATAGCGCAGCGGCGGTGAGGTTCACGGCGGTCAAGGCGTACACCCTCTCGCAGGGCTCCACGCGCGTGACAGGCTTCCGGTAGGCGGCAAGCAGCCTTTGCGCGCCGGCCTTGTCCAGCCCGGGCAGGAAAAAGATCTCGGCTGAAAGCCGCTTGCGCGGGCTAGAGAGAGCCGACGCCGCCTCGGCGACCTTGTCGGGTTCCCCGGACAAGCTCGCCCCCTCCGCCGCATCCATAATCTCCTCGCGGGTGGAGCGCGTGCTTATGCCCAGAAGGTAGAAAGGGTTTTCGAAAAGATCCATCTCGCTTCCCCTCGCCCCCTCTCTTCGGGAGGCGTCCAACCCTGAAAAGCCGTTTTATTGGGCCTGTGAAGTCAGCGGCGGACGGTCGACCCGCCCTGTCTTGACCTGACCTGCCCCGCCCTGTCCTGATCTCCCCTGTCTTGTCCCGACCCGCCCTTCCGCTCCAACAACTCGCTCGCCAGCGCCGCCCGCCCGTCTGCGCTGTCCGAACGTTGCCCGGCTCCCCCGCCGCAGCACGAACTTTGCCCGGCGTCCGATCGCCTTCCTCCTAGCCGCGTATGACGATTGCCGGGTCGAATCCAGTCTCGCCCCCGCCGCGCCTCACGATGACGCGTTTAAGCCCCATGACCGCGTCCCTCATGCCGTTCCCGTCCCCCGTGTCTGCCTGGCGACGACGAATACGTCCGGAGAGCTTCCGGAAAACTCCCTCTTGAAGCCATTGAACTCTCCTCGGGAACGCCCGTCCTCCTGCCACCTGGCTCCTGGCTCCTGCCACCTGGCTCCTGGCTCCTGGCTCCTGGCTCCTGCCACCTGGCTCCTGGCTCCTGCCACCTGGCTCCTGGCTCCTGGCTCCTGCCTCCTGGCTCCTGGCTCCTGGCTCCTGGCTCCTGCCTCCTGCCTCTCCTGCCTCTCCTGGCTCCTGCCTCCTGGCTCCTGGCTCCTGGCGCACGGCGGCGAACAGACATTTACCCAACGCCGCAAACATATCGCGCCCTCCGCTTCAGTACAGGCAATCCCGCGCTTCACGCCCCCCCGGCGCACGTTCCCGAAAGAAGGCCCTCGTCCCGGCCTCCTGAAGCATCGCCTGCCGCCCGGCGGCCCATCCTGCCGAGGCATCGCGCCCTCGGGACTTCGTCAACGACCTCCGAGAAACCGGCAAGCAAGCAATAAAGACACGCTCGGACAAGGCCCCCCCCCCGCAAGGCAAGCCTCCTCGTTCGCGGCTGACCCCGGTAACCCGCTGACGCCTCCCCCCGAAGCTTTTTCGTACGAGGCAATCTATCTGCGTCCCACGATCCATCTCCGGCCCTCTTCCGCAATTTCGCTTACCTCGGTCGCGCCGGCGAATATCCTGGACAGCATCAACATCAGAATCTCCCCCAGCCCGAAACTCTCCTCCGGTTTGCAGATATCTACCGCGACCTCCCTCACCGCCAACGCCACCGCGACAGTGGGCCTGTGCATGCCCCCCGTGCTTTCGTGAAAAGTCAGGAGCGGGGCGGCTACCGACTCCCAGTTCCAGAGCACCTTCTCCAAATCGCTCGCCATGCCTCGCGCCTTACGCGCTTGCCCCTTATCGGCGGCGGTTGCCTTCAAGGCCCAGCAGAGCCACTTCACGTTGGCTTCCTCCCTGTCGAAGAAGGCTTTGGTCTCCAGATCGTAGATTTCCATCAGGTCGCGCACGAGCACGGGAGGCGGCCTCCTGCCGCGGTCGGTCTCCGTGAGCACGACCTGATCGGCAGCTGCCGTCAGTTCGCGGGACGGGAGCCTGTCCAGGGCTCCCTTCACCACCTCTCGGCAGTACAGCCTGAGCTTGTCCATCTCCTCCTCCACGTCAGAGATCGACGGCACTGCGGGGATGCCCGCCAGCTGCCTGTCGGAGTTTATGAACGCCATTACCCCTTTGGCGTCCGCGCTCTCGAAAGCATTGGACAGCAGCCTCACGCCGTAAGCCGTCATGCCCAAACCGTCATCAACAAGCCTTGACAGGGCCGCCGCCGTGATGTTCACGGCTGCCAACGCGGACACCCACCGGCAGGGCTCTACCCGCCTGATCTGGTTCTGATAGCTCCCGAGGATCCATGCCGCCCCCGCCTTGTCCTGCCCGGGCAGGAAAAAAATCTCTGCGGAAAGCCGCTTGCGGGGGCTTGTGAGAGCCGCCGCCGCGTCGGCAGCCCTGTCGGGATCCCAGGACAGGCTCGCAACGTCCGCCGCCTCCATTATCTCTTCGCGGGTGGAGCGCGCGCTTAAACCCAGAAGGCAGAATGGGTTTTCGAATAGATCCATCTCTCTTTCCCCCGCCCCCTCTCTCGCGGAGGCGCCGATCCGCTGAAAACTGTTTCCCGTCGCCTTTTACGTCTGCAACGGGCACCCCTCACACCCTAGCTAACCACGTAACTTCCCGTAACTTTTTCTTTAAGGCGCGCTCCTCCCCTCCTATCCGCGTATGATGTTGGCCGGGTCGAATCCCGTCTCGTCCCCGCCGCGCCTCACGAGGACGCGTATCAGCCTGAAGACCGTGTCCCTCAGGCCGTTCATGTCGCCCGCGTCCGCCTGGCGGCGGCCCAGGGCAGCCAGGCGCCCGCGCTCCGCCTGGTCCGAGAACCTCCACGGCGGCTCGGAGGAAAGGCACTCGAATATGTCGAGCACGAACGAGTCCACGCGCCACAGGACACGGTTCATCCGCCCGGAGAGCTCCCTCTTGAGGCCGTCGAACTCCCCTCCGGGACGCCCGGCGGCCTGGCGCATGGCGGCGAACAAGCTCTCGAAGGGGGGGATCTCGGCGGGGCGGCAGCCGGGCTTGATCCGGGAGCGCCAGAAGGCCTCGTCTTTGGCCAGGGCGCCCTCGCGTATGGCCTTCAGGTTCTCCTTGCGAACCCGGGCCAGGATCTTCTTCGCCTCCAGGACCTTCTCGCGGGCCTCCTGGGCGCGCTCCGGGTCGGACTCGCCGGGATCGATTTCCATGGCGTCCAGGATCTTCCTCCTGGCCTCCGCGAGCCTCGCGTCGTTCACGGCCGCGGCGGCGTCGTCCACGCGCCTCAACACGTCCGAGGCCTCGTCCAGGACTGCTCCCGCCGCCGCCATGAAGTCCATCTGCCCCTCCTGGCGGGAGTACAGGCTGTTGCCCGAGCGGAAGGTGCCCCCCACGTCCGGGGCGGAGACCTCCAGGACTATCACGCCGGAGTCCTGGACCTCGAAGTCGCACACGAGTTCGGAGCCGGGGCGGATGGCGCCGCTGTCGAAATCCGATCCGGTTACCTTCAAGACCCCCACGGGACGGTTGTCGGTAACCGGATCCTCTATCTCCCCCTCCCAGACGTTGAAGTTCAAACTCCCGGCGGAACCCGCCTTCAAGGCCTCGGCCGCCTTGAAGACCTTGCGCCCCTTCTTCGGCAGGGAATCCCCCGCCCTGACCAGCCAGTCCAGCGCCGGCGCGCCCCCCAGCCTCTCCAGGACTTCCACGCCGATGGAGTGCGAGGCCGGTATGGCCGCCACCGTCGCCGCGGTCCTGGTTACCACCACCCGGTCCAGCGGGAGCTTCACCCTCCCGCCGTGCGGGTCGAAGACGCTGACCCTGAAGACGTTTTCGCCGGGCTTGGACAACGCCACCTCGGTCCAGGCGCCGTCAGAAAGGGGCATCCTCCCGGAGTTCCAGCCCGTGTCGGCGCTGTCCACCTGGAACTCCGCGCCGGCCGCGGCGCCCCGGGGGAGGCGGCAGACGATCCTGGCCTTGGATGCGGGAGTCCTTGAAACGAAGTCGAAGGAAAGATCGAGGGCCCCCCCTTCCGCGATCCTGCCCCTCGAGCCTTTCCTCCCGCGCCCCTTCGACTCCCAGTCGACCGACTCGGCGAACAGCGCCGCCCCCTCGGCCACGGCGGTCATGGGGTTCACGTCCAGCCCCCCCGCCACGCCCAGTTCGAAGCAGACCCGGTCCCGTAGCGGCTTGTAGTTGGTGGGCCCGCCGATGAAGACCACCCGCCCGAGGTCCTGGGAAGAGATGCCGGCCTTCCGCAAGGTCTCCCTGGCGGCCTCCACGCTCTCCCTGACCTTGGGCTCTATGAGCCGGTCCAAGTCCGCGCGCCCGAACTCTATGTCCAGGAAGATCTCGGCCCCGTTCAGGTCCTTCGCCCTGGCCTCGGACTCCGAGAGGGCGATGGAGGTGCTCTCGACGCTCGAGAGCTCTATCTTGGCCTTCTCGGCCGCCCAGGCGCACAGCCGCATGAGCGTCCTGTACTCCTTGCTCAAGGGAAGATCGCCGGGCAGCTCGAACTGGCGGGCGAGCCACGGGCGCACCACCCCGTCCACTATGACTCGGTCGAAGTCGCGCCCCCCGCACATGGCCACCCCCCCGTGGGCGAGCAGGTTCACCCTCCCCCCCACCGATTCCGCCACCGCCGAGTCCAGGGTGCCGCCGCCCAAATCGTAGACCAGGAAGACCCCGCCCGGGCCGCCCGCCTTGGCGACGCTCATCACGGCCGCCACGGGCTCCTGCATGAGCGCGCAGCGCCCGAGCCCGGCGAGGGACGCGGCCTGCATAGTGGCCACCTTCTGCATCTCGTTGAACGCGGCGGGCACGGTGACCACGGTCCCGGTAGCCGGATCGTTTCTCACCTCCTCGGGCAGGTAGCCGAAGAGGGTCTTCAAAACCTCGGCCGAGCACTCCTCCGGGGTCCTCGCCGCGCCCCGGCCCAGCCCCGGAAGCGACACCGGGGTGCTCGTGCCCATGAGCCTCTTGAAGAGCATGGCCGAGCTGTCCGGGCTGTATGGCGCGGCGTCGTAGGCCCTCTTCCCGACGAAGCGGTTCCCGCGCCTGTCCCAGGCGATGACGGAAGGGGTGACGTCGTTCTGCTCGGGGCTCTTCCAAACCCTCACGTCGGTCCCGTCGAAGGTGGCAATGGCGCTGTTGGTGGTGCCCAAGTCTATCCCGGCGTAGCGGATCATGGGCGCTCGGCCCCCGCCTTCTTAAGCGTCACCGTGCCCGACCGCAGCACGGCGGACTCGTTAGCGGCGTCTATGATGACCGGCTCGAGCATCTGGTCCACCCAGAGTTCGTCCCCGGCCTCGAAGTCCTCGATGTTCACCGGGGTAGCCGGCATGCCGGGGTCGTAGGGGCTACCCTCCAAGGTCACTATCTTCATCCCGGCCTCGCCCATGGCCTCCTCCACCTTTTTTACGAACCACCTGAGCTGGCTCTCGAAGCGGCCCTGCTCCCCCGCGTCGGCCCTGGCCAGGAGCCTCAGGAAGACCCGCCCGAAGCGCCAGGACTCCACGGCCATCCCGGCTATGAGCCTGCGCCCGTCTTCGCGGGAGAACGCCGCCGACTCGGTCGTTCCGGGCCTTATACCGGCCGCGGAAGCCCCTCCTCCCGCATGGGTTCCAGCCGTTTCGGGGGTGTCTATTGTGTCGGCGCTATCCGGTGTCTCGGCACTTTCCTGGGTCTCGGCGCTATCCGTGGTCTCGATGGTTTCAGAGTTTACAAGATCTGGCATGTGCCCTCCCGTCGTCTAGTTTCGCGGAGCCGGGCGGTGCCCGACCGGCGGGCCGGGCACCTCGCGGCCCGGAACGCGCGGCTGTCGTTAACTTCAAGGCGTCTCAAGCGCCCAGCCCTCTACCAAACAAGTTGATATCAAAACATACTGTATATGTTATTAAATCATAATAGTTAGTTTATAAGCTCTATTAACTCATAAAATATAATATTTATGATTCCTTTCTGGCTACAAAAGAACAGCGCTTCCCCTCAGGCGAGCCCGCAATCCCCTAGCCCCTACCCGGGCCAATTGAAGGCTGTTTCAAAGACTATAGCATAAACTCCGGCTTTATATCAAAGTTGCACTTTTTTTTTCCGTCGAGCCTTTTCGCGGCAACAATTATCAATTTTTTACTGGCATATTCTTTCTTAAGACGGCTCCGGAAGCCACAGTCCGCTTCGAAAGGCACCCACTTTCACGTCCCCCTCCGCACCCTCTCCGGGGATCTTCCGTCCCACGCCGTTGAACAGCTCCCTCCCTCCCCGCCGCGAACTCCCGCCTGCGGGACCGAAGCCTTTAACCTCGCGGCACCCCTTTGCCGCTCTGTCCACTTGCCGCTCGCCCCTTCTACAAACGCCCCGTTCTCCCAAGCACCCTCCGCTCCCGCCAGCCAGCCAGTCCCCCTTAGCCGCCGGGACGCCGCGAAAAAGCCGGAGGCACCCTTGAGCCCCCCTGGGACGAACTGCCCCCCTCACCCTACCTGGTCTCCCCTAAGAAGCCGGACGGCCCTCCCGCCCGCCTGGACGTCTCGAAGAACCAGAAAGCCGCCCTCGCCCCACCTGCCCCCCCCCCACAGAAGCCGGACGGCCCCACGGCAAGTCGTGGTGCCCTCGCCCTCCTCCCCCGCACTTCTCTCCGGACTTACCGACGCCAGGTCCGCTTGAGGCCGCGGTTAAACTTGATTCCTCTGCGAAAACCATCCCCCTCTCCTCCCATCCGACCACATAGGGAACTCAGTGATTGGGCACAAGGAATCCTTTAACGCGCTTGAAGACCTCCTCCCCCGCTGGACTCGGGCTACCTCCTTCATAACCCGGGGCCGCCTCCGGCCTGACACAGGCCCGGCCCTTACCTTGAGCCCGTGAACTTATACGCTCGAATCGCCCCCCCGCCGTGGGGGAGCTCCCGCCAGGTTGAGGGGCCCCTCAGGTTCAGTATTCCGGCACCCTCGGAGCTGGCCGACATAGCGTTTCCGCTTAAAGCAGTTCCGGAGGGGGCTATCCGCCATAAACGACTCGGGGTGCCGGAGCGGACGAAAACGTTTGTTAACTGCTGGCGAGCAAGGCATAATTTAAATGGTTAGCTCGGAATGGCCATCGGGCTTCTCGGAATGGCCATCGGGCTTCTTTGAGCCGCCAATGTCCGACCGGCAAAGAGGCTTTTGTTCCGGAGGCGATATTATGGTACTCTCTATCCCTAAGGAGGCGTACCAACCGTGTCCAATCCAAATGACGCAACGCTTAACGGCCATTTCGATAACCTTGTCGGCGCTTCGGAGCAGGGAGGAATCTGGGCGGCGATCCATAAGGCCCTTCAGGCCCCGCATTCAGCCGAAAAGGCTCTCGTGCTCAAGGATCTTGCCCAAGCCCTCAAGGATGTCGCGCCCGAAGCCCAGGCAACTGAAGGCACCCTGGTTCCCAAGAAAACAGTGTCAGTGGAGACGTTATCCGCTCGAATCTCAACGCTGATGTGGTTCATTGGGGTGTTCGCTGGCCTTATCGTTGCTGGTTTCACAGGTTTTTTCGCGTTCAGCCAAAGCAACATGGGGCACCTAGATGCCAGAATGAGTAGCCTGGATGCCAGAATGGGTAGCCTGGAAGCTAAGGTTGAAACTAGGATGGGCAACCTGGAAGCTAAGGTTGAAACCAGGATGGGTAGCCTAGATGCCAGGGTGGGTAGCCTAGATGCCAGGATGGACAAATTTTATGGCATACTTATGGACTTGCAAAAGGATGTTTCAAAAATGCAGGCTTCCCAGGACAAAATGCAGGCTACGCTGGACGAAGTGAAGGCTTCCCTTAACCGGTAGCTTGCCTCCGCCAAGGACCGGCAGTTGCCCCCTGCCTTCGAAATAATCCACTCTATTTTATCGGGGATACTGCACGGGCAGGAAGTTCCGATGATCGTCATACGGGCGGAACAACGCTCCTAACCTTCAGGACTGGCAAACGCCAGCGTTCATGGGGACGAGCCCTGCGGCGATCGAATCCTCACGGGCCCGTTTCTAATCCTGTCGCGGTGAGGCCCGGTGGGTGCCGTTTCCTTCCTGTCCCACTTGACAACTGCCCGCTCAGCAACCCTCCTCGGCGAACGCCGATTCGATTTAAACCGGGCAGACTTCCGGCCGGAAAGGAAAGCCCCGAAGGGCGACCGGCCTTCCGGGAGCGAGCGCCCCCAGGAAACGGCCGGGACGCAAGGTCTTATGACCCTTGCGCAAGGCTTCCCGACCGGCGGGGCTAAACGCCCCATGCCGCCTTCCGAAGCCTGCCCCTTGCGTTGACTTACGCCGGGGCGGGGACCCATTCTGAAGCTCGCGGCCGGGCCCTTCCTGACTCCGGTACGAGGCTTTCCAGGCAACCTGGCCGACCGTTAAGCAACCCACGGCCCCGTCCCCGGCCCCGGCCCCCCGGCAACGCTCTGGCGGCCCTTCGGCGGCCCTGGGGCCTGCCGCTGGCTCGGAAACTGAACCCGGGCTTTTAGCATCCGGGCGGGGCAATCCGGACGTCCCCACGACCTCGCGTGCGCCCTTAGCGCGCGGAAAGAGGTCTGCGGCAGGCATGGCGGCCAGTCCGGATGTGACGCCCCGACAAAGCTATCACGGCGTACCGGTGTCGGTCGGGGGCCTCCTGCGCCATGGGAGAGAAAGAGCGGGACCTGCGCAAAAGAAATCGGCCCCGGCCCGGAAACTGGCACGCCGAACCCGCCGTCGCAAAGGCGCGGCCGACGTCAAGGGTTCCGTGGCTTCGGTCGGGGATGAGCCCCCTGAAAAGCGCCATTTGCCAAGCTTTGATTCCACCGCGGAAACCCTCCCCCCTCATCCGACCACTTTGGGAACCCAGTGAGCGGGCGCAAGGTATCCATTAACTGGGTTGAAGGCATCCTCCCCCACTGGCCTCGGACTACCTCCCTCATAACCCAGGATCGCCCCTCCCTTGTTCCCGTGGACGGATACGCTCGAATCGACCCCTCCGCAGGGGTGGGAGCTATGACCACGCCTTCCATTATGGCTCATTCGACTTCATTGGGGGCGGCTGGGTTTTACAGTGGAATCAAACCTTTCGAGGCCCGCTGGTTGTCGGCAAAGGGGGCCGTGTGCTATAAGAATTCGGCTCCGCGCCTCCATCAACCCCGCCTTTCCGCCAGGACCGAGGCATGAAGGCAACCTCTACCCGCAAACCCGCAGGTTCCGCCCATGGCCTCTCTCGCAATAGTGACCGTCCTGGCCTTCATTCTGGACAGGCTGATAGGCGACCCGCAGTCCTGGCCGCACCCGGTCCGCTGGATAGGGAAGCTCATAGACGTCCTGGAACTGGCGCTCAGGCGGGTCCTGGCCTCCTTTAAGGCCCACGGCCCCGGCGCGGCCGTCCTCGCGGGCGCCTTCCTGTACCTGCTGACGGTCGGAGTCTCCGCCGGGGCCGTGGAGACGGCCCTGGCGCTGTCCCGCACCCACCTCCATTACCTCTGGCTGGCGCTGTGCCTGTACCTGGTCTTCGCGACCATATGCCTAAACGACCTCTTGAGGCACACCGGCCGCGTGGAGGCCAGGCTCGCCCAAGGGGATCTGGAGGGGGCCCGCAAGGCGCTCTCCTGGATAGTGGGCAGGGACACCTCCTCCTTGGACGAGGCGGCCGTGCGCCGGGCCGAAATCGAGACCCTGGCAGAGAACTTCTCGGACGGGCTGGCCGCGCCCCTGTTCTACCTCTCCCTGGGCGGGCCGGTGCTGGCGTGGATCTACAAGGCCACCAACACCCTCGACAGCATGGTGGGCTACAAGAACGACAAGTACCTCTACCTCGGGCGCGTCTCCGCCAGGATGGACGACGTGCTGAACTACGTCCCGGCCAGGATCGCGGCGCTGCTCCTCACTGCGTCCGCCGGCCTCTCCGGCTTCAGCGCCCGGAACGCCTTGAAGCTCTGGCGGAAGGAGGGACGCTTCCACACCAGCCCCAACTCCGGGCAGACCGAAGCCGCCATGGCGGGCGCCTTGGGCGTCTTCCTGGGAGGCCCTTCGGCCTACGGCGGCAGGCTAGTGCCCAAGCCCACCCTGTGCGAGGGGGGCCGCGAGGCGGAAGCAGGGGACGTGCGCGCGGCCGAGAGGATAGTGACCATGGCGACGCTCATGTCGCTTTTCCTGTGCCTGATGGTCCTGGCCTTCATGCTGAGGGCCTTCCCCGGCCACGTAGGATGGGGGATGCTCTACTAACGCGGAGCCGGGCCTGACGCTTTCCATAACAGGCTTTAACCTGTCGGCACCCCCTTTACCTGATCCTGGCCGGGCGCCAACCCGGGCCGCACGGGAAACGGCCCGACCTGGAAAACCGTCACTTTGAGAACTCCTTGCGGTCCCCTCCTTAAAGCCATCATCCTGATTTCTTTTCTTCAAGGCTGGCCGCCCGTGGCTTCTGCCCTGCCCGGGGGGGGGCGCGCCCCCCCCCCCCCCCCCCCCCCCCCCCCCCC
>JAIRZX010000429.1 GCA_031267005.1 Deltaproteobacteria bacterium | reverse complement strand
GTGCGCTACACGTACACCGGCTTCGACCGGTTGAAGCTCTACGCCGGGGCCGCCTACGACAGGGGGCTCTGGCTCAACGGCGTGGACGGCCAGATCTTCGGGCGCGGCGTGGACCGCGAGGGCCACCCTTCTTCCGAAGGGGGGACCGGCATCTTCGAGGGGGGTGTCAGCTGGCGCCCGGGCCCCGACTCCGCCTTCACCCTCGATCTCACCGGCAGGGCGTACAGCGGGCAGACCGACGGGGCCGCTGGGAGCCTTTCCCTCAAGTGGGAGTTCGACGCTGACGGCAACCTGGTGGGCACCCCTTCCGGGGAAGGTTCCGGGGGGCGGGGCGCCTGGCGGGGGGGACCCTTCGACGCGCCCTCGGCCGGACAGGGCGGCGTGAGCGGGACTTACGCCGCCGGAGGGGGGGGCGCGCAAGGGGACGTGAGGCTCGCCCAGGGCAGGGGTAACGACGGCGGCCGAACGGCTACTCCGGGCCGCGGGAGCGAAACAGACCCCCTCCGGCCCGTAACCGTCGAGGCCGAGCGCCCCGACTGGGAAAGGACGCTGTCCCCGGGCACCGTTTCCGTGGTGGTGCCCGACGACTTCACCGGCGAGCAGAAGACCCTGTCCGACCTTCTCGAGAAGGTGCCGGGGCTTTTCATAAGCAAGGTACTCGGGGGAGGCCAGTACCAAACGGTATCCATCCGCGGGAGCACGGGCGCCCAGGTAGCCGTCTATATAGACGGGGTCCCGCAGAAGAGGGGCGGCGACGCGGCTGTTGACCTTTCCACGATCCCGCTCTTAAACGTCGCCCGCGTCGAGGTCTACCGCGGCTACGTTCCCGTGCGCTTCGACGGGGCCCCCATAGGCGGAGTCATAAACGTGGTCACCAAGCGCCCAGAAGAAGCCCAGACGAGGATCCTTTTAGGGACGCGGTCGCTTGGCGGGCGCAACGGGGAACTGACGTTCGCCGCCCCCCTGGGCCCCGGCAGCCTCCTTGTGGGGGCCGCCCACGACCGCAGCGACGGCGACTTCAAGTACCGCCACCCTGGGTGGGGCTATGACGGCCAGTTCAATCTGCCGCCGGGCCAAGATCTTCCGAGGTACAGGCGGCGTATGAACAACGGTTACCGGAAAACCGATTTGATGGCTAAATGGCAGAACGAAAACTGGTTCGCCAAAGCGGCGTGGAAAGACCACGATATCCGGTTGGCAACAAACATAGACGCTTTGAATAATAGTAAGACCGATCTCCCCAACGAGATCATCGCCTTGATTTACTCGCTCGGGGGCCCTAACTTAAAAAGGGCGCAGCGCACCGTCCAACGCGACTTCTCGCTTGGCCGCCGCCAGACTTGGGGCGATCTGGACTGGGGCATCCGGATAGATTATTCAACCCAGAACAAGCGGAACCACCTCATTGAAGGTATTTCAGCGGCTTTGCCCGGCGTGTTCTGGACCAGTTACGACTCCAGGCGCTGGGGTTTGACCCTGGACGCCAGCTACAAGCTGGGCAGCCGGAACCTAATAGAGTTCCATGCGGATTTTTCCAAAGAGACACTGAAACTCAACGGAAACGATTACGATAAGCCTGTCGGGTACTCTTCGGAGTACTACCTGACCGGCTACAAACAGAAGATCTGGCACCTCCAGATCCAGGACACCATAAACCTGAGCGAGTCCGGCGACTTCCAGCTTACCCTGATCCTGCGCTACGACAAGATGGCCGGCGACACCGCGAAAGGCAAGAGCCTCGACGGCAATATGGGCTGGATCGACACATGGGGCGCCGCCCTTAAGAAGGATTTCGGAAGTTTCCTGACGCTCCGGGCCAGCTACGGCACCTTCAACCGCTTCCCCAATTTCTACGAGATGTTCGGGGACGGCGGATACATCTACCCGTCCATCCTGCAGAATAAATCCGAAGACCACGTCGGGCGCGAGTACGGCCAGCAGTTCGACGCCGGAGTTGATCTTCGCGGGACCCTATTCGGGGTGAAAGCCCGGGCCACCGCGAACTATTTCAACCGGCTCGTCCACGACGGCATAATGCTAATCGCCAGAAGGGACGTCGCCAGGTACGTGAACAACCAGTCCATGAGGCACGAGGGCCTTGAGTTCGAGGCGCACCTGTCCTACGGGCCCCTGGGGCTCGACGTGGCGGCTACCCGGCAGAAGTTCAAGGGCACCGGGAAGAACAAGGACCGCCAGTACCCTTTCATGGTTCAGCTTCCGGAGAGGATGGTCAACCTGCGCCTGACCGTAGCCATTTTTGGCGGCAGGCTCGAAGCCTTCGGCGAGTACAACCATACCGGCAAGATTGACTACAAGACCGACGTAAACGACATAAACCATCTGGCTCCCCTTTTCCTTGACGAGCTGAACATCGTAAACGCAGGGCTGAAAGTTAACGTCACGGACAGCCTGAAAGTGACGGTGGGCGGAACGGATCTCACCAACCAGGGCCCAAAACAGGGGTTTCTCGCTTCCCCGGACCGCTCGGCATACAAGTACGCCATAGCGCCCTACCCTCTCCCGGGGCGAATTCTGTACACGACCGTGGAGTTCAAGTTCTGAGAAGGGCGACGTCAGCCGGTCCGGGGTTATGCCCTGAGGCGCATGCCGTCCGGGTTACGCGGCGTGCGCGAGCGGTTGGCAGGCCAGCTGGCGGCAACTTCGGATAATCGATTTCAAACATCCTTGGAAGCCGCCCGACCCTTCTTCGGAATCCGGGCGTTTACGCCGAACGCGGAGGGCGGCTCCGGGCGGGCGGCCTAACCACCAGATCTTAGAGGCGCCGTTGGTCAGTCATCTGCAGTCGGAATACCGGAGTTGGTTCCGGTTCGAGAATTGCGAAATACTCGCGGAACCCCCCAGGCTCGACGCGGCGGGCGCTGAAACCGCCTACGATTTCGCAGAAGCCCGCAAGCGCCTGGCGGAGGAATTCGCCGGGGTGGCCAAGTGGGCCCATATACTCCCTAAAGGCGCCTGCCCGGACGGCATCGTCCTGTTCGAGATCCTCATGCATCCGCATCGGTTGCAACGCGTCCACTTCCCGAAGCTCCTCTTCGAGTTGCTGGGTTTGGCGCCTGTGGCCAGCCGCAAGAACGAGGCCGTTTATCTCGACAGAGCGGGAGGCGCGGCGGGAGGATCCGGCTGGGACGTGACCTTCTCGATGTACCTCCGGAGTTCGACGGGGGATCTTGACGCCGCCCCGGGCTTAATCGCCGCCATCGAGAAGGATACCCCGATCGCGAGGGAGATCCCCAGCGTAGGGGCGGTCCGGCGCCTCGACCCGTTCGGCCGCCTGGCCTCCGTCCCCGCGAGCCTCAGCGGTTGCTACGACGTCGCCCTCCACCTGTTGCCCGGCATCGAGCCGTTCGAGACCAGGGAAAGCTTCCTCAGGTACGCGGCCAGTTGCAACTTCAGCCCGACCGACTTGAAAACCGGGCCTGAAGGGGGGCTCATCTACGTCCAGGTTCAGGGGGACAGGGCCGGGCTCATAAAACTGTGCCAGTTCGTTCTGATCCGGGACGTATCGGCGTCGTCGCTGTTCAGGGGGAAGCCCAACCCGGAGAACGCGCGGGCGGCTCCCTCTGCCTCCGCAACGGACGGTGACGCCTGTCCCGCCCCCTCAACCCCCGCCGGTGACGGGGGTGACTCTCCTACCCCTGCCCCCTCGCCATCCGCCGGGGACGTGGCCGTCTCTCCCTCCCCCGGCCCCTCACCCCCCGCAGGGGACGGGGGCGCCTCGCCATCCCCCGGCCCCTCAACCCCCGCCGGGGACGGGGCCGCCTCGCCATCCCCCGCCCCCTCCAGGGGAGACGCGGGCGCCTCTCCTTCCCCCGGCCCCTCTCCCTCCAAGGGAGACGCGGGCGGCTCTCCTTCCCCCGGCCCCTCTCCCTCCGGGGAAGACGCGGGCGGCTCTCATTCCCCCGGCCCCTCCCCCTCCGGGGGAGACGCGGGCGGCCCTCATTCCCCCGGCCCCTCTCCCTCCGGGGGAGACGCGGGCGGCTCTCATTCCCCTGCCCCCTCGCCGGCAACCGGGGACGGGAGAGCCTCTCCTTGTCCCGGCCCCTCCCCACCAGAGGGAGCCGGGGGCGTCGTCCCCCCTACCCCCGCCGCCTCTCACTCAGCGGCGGGGGTGAGGGACCCATCCCCTTCCCCCGGCGGCGTATTCCCCTTGGCGGGGGAAGGGCGCGTCTCTCCTTCCCCGGCCGCGCGACCTTCCGCGGCGGGGGACGGGGGGAGCGCCAAACCGTCCGCCGCCGGAGGTTTTCCTCCCGGGACGTGGCCGGAAACGGCTTTCTGCGACGATCCCGCTTCCGTCTGGCCGGAACCGGCGTCGGGCTACCCGAAGGTGGCCGTCCTGGACACGAGCTTCGCGGGCATCGCCAGGCTCGGCAAGCTGGTAAGCCGTTACCGGGTAATGGCGGAGGACGCCCGGGAACTGTCCGTAGGCGGCGGCCACGGGGCGAAGGTGCTCGCCGTCTACCTCTTCGGCGAGTACCCGGAAAAAGGACCGCCGTCCAGGCCGTATACCGCGGCGGAGGCCGTGCGCGTGACCGACGCCTCCGCGGAGCAGGACAACCCCGCGAGGCTGCCCCACATCCTGGTCAACATCGTCGCCGCCTTGAAGGAGGGCGGCTACGATCTGGCCGTCCTGAGCGACGGGCCCGACACCCCGGCTAAGGACGGCTTCGTGAGCCACTGGACCGCCGCGCTGGACAGGCTGGCATACGAACTCAGGATGACGATTGTGGCGGCGGCCGGCAACAACGGCGCAGGCGGGCCGGCTTCCCCGGGCGCGCGGGTCGAAGTTCCGGGCGACGGCTTCAACGTCGTGTCCGTGGGATTTTCCGAAACGGGCCCGGACGGCGCTTGGAAAAGGGCTAAGGAAAGCCCCGTAGGCCCCGGGTTCAGCGAGGCTATCAGAAAGCCCGACGTCGTGGCTTTCGGGGGGAACCGGTTCCGGCCCCTGCGCGTCTACCAGCCGGAACCGGGACCCTCGCAGGCCCCGGTGGAGGGGAGCAGCTACGCGGCGCCCATGGCCGCGAGGACCTTCGCCGCCTTGATGGCCATGGCCGGGCCCGGCCTTTCCGTCGAATCGTTGAGGGCTGCGGTCGTCCACTATTCCGAGCGCGGCGGGAGGGACCCGAAGGAAGTCGGTTGGGGTTTTTGCCCGGACTTCCGGCCCGGCCTACCCCTCCCCGCCGTCCGGCCCTGGATCTTCCAGGGCGAGCTGGAAGGCGACCGGTTCGCGAGGGCGCGCCTGGAGGGCCTGGCGGGGTTCCCCGCTGGAACGCGGGTGAAGCTCAAGGCCACGCTCTTCAGTTTGCGGAAGCCCGACTATTGCGTCCCGCACGAGCGCGGCATGAAGTCGCTTGTCCCGTTCCTCGCCAAGGGCCCGGACTCCGCTCCAGGGCCAGGGCCAGGCGGTGGCCCGGCCGAGATCCCCTTCTTCACGAAGTGGAACGACGGGGTGCATTGGCCCAACACCTACTCGGACGAAGGCGTGTTCGAGGCCGGGGAGCTTAAGGGCGCCGCGTTCGAAATCCGCCGGGGCGACCGGGGGCTCGCCGGGGACGATTTGATCCCGATCAAGTTCTCGCTGGTGGTAACCGCCGAGCCGCTCCCGCGGCCGGACGCAAGCGTCGGCGCGTTCCAAGGGCGCCGGTTTTCCAAGGCGGCTGGTTAAGGGGGCGTTATACGGGCTCTTCGGCGATCGTATAATAATCAGGGTATTAAGTAAAAAGCGCCTGCAAGCGCCCCTGGCGTCGTCCGGGGCCAGGCCGGAGGCGCCCCTGCGGCCAGGCCGGAGGGGCCCTGGCGCTTCTGGGACGGAGAAGCAAAGGGAGCGCCTTGGAGGGATGGTGAAGAAGCCTTCCGCCGCCCCGGCGGCAGTGGACAGCCTTTTGGCGGCCGCCAGGAAGGGGCAGTTGCCAAAAGGCTTTTCCGGCTGGGATCTGGCCGGGCCGGACGGGATCACCGTCGCGCACATGGCGGCCGGGGCGGGGACCTTGCCGCCCGCTTTCAAGGATTGGACCCTCGCGTTGCCCGGCGGGTGGACGGTGGCCCACGAAGCGGCGTTCTGCGGCAACTTGCCTGCAGGCTTCAAGCGCTGGCGTATCTCCTTGCCCGGCGGGTACACGGTAGCGCATGCGGCGGCGGCGAGCGGCTTCATTCCCAAGGGCTTCACGAGAAGGTGGAAGATAGCGCTGCCGGACGGGTGGAGCGTGGCCCACGAGGCGGCTAAGCACGGGCACCTCCCGAGCGCCTTCAGGCAAATGAACCTTTCCACGGAGTCCGGACTCACCGTAGGGCAAGTCGCCGCGAGGAGCGGGTGCCTTCCGCCGTCCTTCCGCCGCTGGGACGCGTGCTTCGGACGCGGTTGGAGCTTGGCCCACGAAGCCGCCCTTCACGGCAAGTTGCCTGACGGCTTCACGCGCTGGGCGCTCGCGGACGAGGACGGGGTCACGGTCGCTCACGTCGCGGCCGGGAGAGGGGAGCTCCCGGCAAGCTTTTGCCACTGGAGCCTCGCCGACGGCAAAGGCCGCACGGTAGCCCATATAGCCGCCGGGAAGGGCGATCTTCCGGCTGGCTTCAACCGTTGGGCGCTTTCGGACAGGAGCGGCGTCACGGTAGCCCACGCGGCGGCCCGACGCGGGCCCATGCCGAAGGGATTCCGCGGCTGGCGTCTCTCCGACGCCAAGGGACGCACCGTGGCCCACGTGGCGGCCGCGTCCGGCTTCCTCCCCGGCGACTTCAGGGATTGGACGCTCGCTGACGGCGAAGGCGCCACGGTCGCGCACGTCGCGGCTCGGCGGGGCTCTCTCCCGGCCGACTTCAGGGGCTGGGCCGCGGCCGACTCCAAGGGCTGGACCGTCGCGCACGCGGCCGCGAAGGCCGGGACCCTCCCCTCCGGCTTCGCCATGTTCAATCTCACCGCCCCCGACGGGACCACGGTGGCCCACGCGGCGGCGCGCAGCGGTACGCTCCCGGACGGTTTCGACGGCTGGACCGCGGCCGATCGGCGGGGCTGGAGCGTGGCGCACGAGGCCGCGAGCTCCGGGCGCCTCCCCGCCGGCTTTCCGTCGATGGGCTTGGCCGACGCCGACGGGACCACGGTGGCCCACGCAGCTGTTAGCCGCGGGCCGCTACCGGAAGGTTTCGAAGGATGGACCCTGGCGGATCGGCGGGGCTGGAGCGTGGCGCACGAGGCCGCGAGCTCCGGTCACCTCCCCGCCGGCTTTACGATGATGGGCTTGGCCGACGCCGACGGGACCACGGTAGCCCACGCGGCGGCGCGCTACGGGGAGCTCCCGGCGGGATTCGACGGCTGGACCCTTGCCGATCACCGCGGCTGGAGCGTCGCGCACGAGGCGGCGGCCGCCGGGCATCTCCCGGATGGCTTCCCGATGATGCGGCTCACTTCCGCCGACGGAACCACTGTGGCCCACGCCGCGGCGCGCCGCAGAGAACTCCCGGACGGCTTCGACGGCTGGACCCTGGCCGATAACCGGGGCTGGAGCGTCGCCCACGAGGCGGCGACCGCCGGGCATCTCCCGGATGGCTTCCCGATGATGCGGCTCGCTTCCGCCGACGGGACCACTGTGGCCCACGCCGCGGCGCGCCGCGGAGAACTCCCGGACGGCTTCGACGGCTGGACCCTGTCCGACAAACGGGGCTGGAGCGTCGCCCACGAGGCCGCCCGGGCCGGCCATCTCCCCGGGGGCTTCCCGATGATGGGGCTGGCGGACGAGGACGGGACCACTGTGGCCCACGCCGCGGCCCGGCGCGGCTCCCTGCCTCCCGGTTTCGACGGCTGGAGAGCGGCGGATCTCAAGGGCTGGAGCGTCGCCCACGAAGCCGCGCAGGCCGGCTACCTCCCTGCGGACTTCCGCGATTGGGAGATAGCCGCCGGGGACGGGACTACAGTGGCCCACTTGGCGGCTAGGAAGCGCCGTTTTCCGGCCAACTTCCCTTTCTGGCGGCTCGCGGACGCCAAAGGCTGGAGCGTGGCCCACGAGGCGGCGAAATCCGGGACCCTCCCCAAGAACTTCGCGCTGTGGGACATCAAGGACGGCAAGGGCGTAACAGTGTGGAATACTGCGGCTGACGCGCTCGGTTAGCAGCCGCCCGGCGGCTCGCGGCTAGGCGCCTCGCCGGGCGGGTTCAGGTCCGGTTTTGGCGTCCAACAAAACCAAGTGGCTAAGCGTCTGATATTATCCGAAAATCCCGTGCTGGCTTTTTCCGGGGGAACCCGTAAAGGCCTTGCCCCCCGGAGCCCGTAAAGGCTTTGCCCGCCGGAGCCCGTAAAGGCTTTGCCCGACGGAGCTTGTTCCGGCGGCGGCAGGGCTAGAACGACTCCATGAGGCAGTTGGAGGGCTCGGAGGCGATGGCGACGTCGTGGACGCGGCTTTCCTTGAGGCCGGCCCGGGTGATGCGGATGAAGCTGGCCTTGGCCCTGAACTCCACCAGCTTCCTGGCGCCACGTAGCCCATCCCTGACTTCAATCCGCTCGCCAGGGGGAAGATGGCGTCGGGCAGGGGGCACCGGTCCGGGACACTGCCCACGATGCCCTCGGGGATGAGCTTCGAGGTCTTGCGGGCGGCCTGGCTGTCGCGTCGGCCGCTCCCTCCCGCATGGCCTCGCTCGAACCCATGCCGCGGTAGACCTTGTAGGCGCGGCCCCTGAAGAGCGTCTTCTCGCCGGGGGACTCGCCGGTCCCCGCCAGGACCGAGCCGAGCATTACGGAACTCGTGCCTCCGGCCAAGGCCGTCACTATGTCGCCGGAGCACTGGATTCCCCCGTCGGCTCTGACCGGCAGACCGTGCTTCGCGGCTTCCGTTGAACAGTTGATGTAAGTGGAAAAAGGTCGGATTGAACTTCGCGGCGACAAAACTCCTCTTCATATTCAGCGTTGCCCCTGGCGCTAGAAGAGAGCCGTAGCGAGGAAATTTTACCAGTTTAAGCCATCAAAGCCCAATTTTGCCTAAGTTGTTGCCATGGCTAGCAAAACCTAGGCACAGAACGACTATTTGGAATGACATCAACAGTGACCCGAAAACAAAGGCAATTCGCGAAAAGGAACCGCAGAGATGAGTAAAAGTTTGCGTCTATACTATAGCGGCAACAGTTCGTGTTCCACCGTAAAATCGTAAATCATCTACTCTACAGCAATATTTGTTTTCCGCGCTCCTTCCCAGACTACTTTCCTGAACCTCACCATCACGTCTGAAGTGCCGTAGACGGCACCGGCCGCGGCGAACACGTCACAACCGTCCGCCAGATATTTTTTCGCGTAATTTTTTTGAACTATTTGAATGAATGCTTGATTAATCATCTTCTCAAGTCGTCCGTTCACATATTCGCTTCTCCTGCCGTGAACTATACCGCCCTTGTTAAGGGATACGTCAGTTTGCTCATGAGCGGAATCAGCCTTCTCATGCTTAATTTCTAAAGCGACCCACCCATTGTTTGACTGGACGGCCAGATCGGATCTGACTATGTCCGAAGATGATTCTGGCATGACCGACTTGTTGCCGAACTCAATGAGAAGCTGCAGAAGGGACCGGAAAAGGAATTCTGTCGTGGTTGCCGACGGGAGTTTCTCGTTCGCTCCCGCCTGATCATCCTTGTTTTTCGGACTTCCAGGTCCGCGCTGGATGATGCCCGCAAGGATGACCGACAGGAAAAATTCGCAGTCTTCTTCGTTGCGGGAGCTGAAGGCTTCCAGAAACTGCAGATATTTCTGGTTCAAGTAACTTTTTGCCGGTCCAGTATTGGCCGGGACGAAAAACTCGGCCAGAAGCTCAAGCCTTATAGAGTCCTTGATCTCGTTGTTGGGGACTTTGAGGTTATAATACTTATCAATTCCGATTTTGGTGGTGCTACCGACTGTCAGATAGCCAGCCTGCATAAGGAGGATCGTATCGTCAAGGTTGCTCAGATCCATTTCCGAGAATGAGCCCTCGAACAAAAGATTCTTGCCGAATATCTTGAAATAGTCGGCAGTGTGATTGGCGACGCGGCTCGTGAGCAACGAGGATCCGGTTTGGTACCAATAATTTCCAAATTCCTTCTTTTCAAAAAATGTCAGTACCGATAAAGGGTTTAAGACATGAGACTTTCCGTCCCATGAATACCCTTCATACCACTTCATCACTTGGGCAACGAGACTGTCGGCGTCGGCATGTTCGTCAATTTGCCTCTCCGATTTTAAGTGCGAGAGCGTCTGGCTCAAAAAATTAGAAAAATAAGTCTTTACTTCGTGTTCAGTGAAGCCGCAAATTGTCGAGAAATGCTCGTCAAGGGAGATGTCCTTGACAGTGTTCATGCTGGAGAACAGGGAGACCTGCCTGAATTTAGTGACGCCGGTTATAAAAGTGAAGCGGAGATTTCTCAAACGTGCTTTTATGGTCGAATAGAAATCTCGGAGAGAAAGCCTTATTTTCTCCTGCTTTTGGGGGTTGCCGATGTTGCTTATCAAAGGGTAATCGTACTCGTCAATGAGCAACACGACGTTCCCGGGGACCAGCTGCCGCAGATCTTTACCCTGTTTTTCCCAAGACGACTTGTGGCCAAGAGACAGCGTCAAGATTAAATCCGCAATTGCCGAAGAAGAATCGCCCGAATCAAGCACGACGCCGTTTTCAAGGGCGGCCCTCTTAACTTCTTTGATGTCCGTGCAAAAAGCCATTTTAGCCCACGGAGGGGAGTCGAGGCTTGCCAACCCCTCCCACCAGGGAAAATCGTCGTCTCGTATACCATATTGAGAATGAATCGCAATAAGGG
>JAIRZX010000708.1 GCA_031267005.1 Deltaproteobacteria bacterium | reverse complement strand
AAGAAGGCGGAAGAGGCGGCGGCGAAAACGGCAAGGGGGTTGCGGGGGCGCGGGGGCATCGGCAGGATCCTTCCGTAATAGCCATTTCAGGCATGGTATTGCCTAAACGGATTATTATTCCGACCGGGTGAACGCGGCGCCTGGCGTGAAGCCGGGACGGAGGCCTTCTTCCGCCGCGCTCGCGCTATTGCCGTCCTTCCAAGCCAGCCGGGCCCCTGATCAGCCCAAAGGGGCCCCGAGTCGGGCGTCTGCTTGAGCCGGGCCAGGGTAAGGGCGGGGAGGGGGACGGGGAGGAAAAGGTGGCGGGTTAGGCCGCAGGGCGCGTCCGGGGCCGGGCCGTCAGGGCTTGGCCATGAGGGTGGCCGCCAAATCGTCCATGCGGGCTCGTATGAGTTCAAGCTCGGTGGGGTTAGGACGGGCGAGGCGAGAGTGGAATCTTTCCTCGATCGCCTCGTCGCTCATGTCGCCCTTCACGATGATTTCGACGCCGCAGCCGATCTTCCCGACGACGAAAACCAGCCGCTCCGAGGTCGTTGGGCGCTCGCGGATGAAGGAATCGAACGTTTCGGCCGATTTCTGCGGGTTGTTCGCGGTGCCGGGTTCCCGCATAAGGAGCTTGAACGCTATTAACATGGTGATGTCGTCATCCGTGAGCGGGGGCTGGGTCCGGAAGATCTCTTCAGAGCGCTCGTCCTTGCCCTCGGCCCGGAGCCCGGAAGGGGCGACGGCCGCGAGGGCGAGGGCGAGGACGGCGGCAGCCGAGGCGAGGGCTGCGGGCCGGAGGGGAACGGCGGACGGCCCGGAAGGCGGGTAAAGGGATATCATTATGGCGTCCTGAGAAGAGCGGCGCCCCTGGTCAGATCCGCTTGCGGGGATCGGGCAGCCGGTAACGGGAATTGGGCTGCGGCGCTCCGGGCAGGGAATCCGGAGGGGCATGCCGGGCCGGTGGCGGGTAACGGAGCGCCTGGCAAGGGACGCAGAGCGTTTGGCGGGGCCGGGCGCGGAGGGGGAGGGGCGGCTATCTTGCCGCGAACGCGGCTAACAGCTCGCTTCTTCGCGCCCTCATGAGGTCCAGTTCGGCCGGTGACGGGCGCGCGAGCCTGGAACCCAGCGAGGCTTCGAGCTCCCTGTCGCTCGCCTGGCCCTTGGAAAGGAGACGGTATCCCGCGGCGCATTTTACGGTAACGTAGGTCATGCGCTCGCGGGTAAGCCCCCGGCCGCGGCCGAAAAGGTACGCGCCCTCCGGGGAGGAAGCCGAGGGGTTAGTTTTCGTAAAGCCTATGTACTCTATTTCGAGGGAAATTTCCTCGGGGGTCAGCGGCGGCTGGTCCCTGAGGATCTCCGTGAGCGCCGGATCCTCGCCCTGGGCCAGGAGGCGGGAGGACGGCAGGGCGGCCGCCGGGAGCGCAGCAACGGCGAGGGCCATGGCCAGCAGGCGAACGGCCGAAGGGCGGGAAGCCCGGGAAGGCACGGAAGGCCCGCCTCGGTAGGCCGGGCCGGAAGAGCTGGAAGCGGAAGGTTTCACGGGGTTGCCTCCTTGCGGCGCGGGAGAGGGGGAAGAGCGGCCCCCGGGCGGGGGCTCAGGCTAATCCGCCGCGAATCCGGACACGATCTCGTCGCGGCGCGCCTCGATAAGGGCCTGTTCGGCGGGGGTCGGACGGGCGTGGACGGAGCCGAAGGCCGAAGCCAGCTCCTCGTCGGTAATCTCCATGCCCGACAGGATTCTGGCCCCTACCGCGCACTTGGCATGCACGTACATGAGCCGCTCGCGGGACAGGCCCCGCTCGTGGGCGAAGCTCTCGAGGGCCGCGTCGGCGTCCTCGCGTGAGGACGGGGATTTCAGGCGCCGCAGGAATTCGATCTCCTGCGCCACCTCGCCGGCCGAGAGCGGCGGATGCGACCGGAAAAGCGCGTCCGGCTGCGTCGTGTTCTGGGCCAGGAGCGGGGAGGGGGCCGCCGCGGCCAGGAGGAGGGCTGCGGCGAGGGAGGCCATTGCCGGGAGGGCGGCGGAAAGGGCGGAAAGGCGGGGATGCCGGGAAGGGCGGGAAGGCCGGGAAAAAACGGAAATCAGGTAAATCATGGATACGAGTCCTTTCCGGCCGAGCGCCTCGGGACCGGGGCGCGGCCCCGGAGGACAGGGGGGAAGGGAGCGCCGGGAAAGGTTTCGCGGGTCCTGGCGGGGGGCGGCTCACGGCGGGACGCGCTCCCGTTCCCGTCCGGGGCGGTACGGCAAAGGCCGCTTGACTGGGAAGGCGGAGGCTGCCTCGGGGCCGCGGGCGTCGAGCGGCGCCTGTTCGGCGTGGTCCGGGCGAGCGGGGGCTGAGCCTGCCGGCGGCTTGAGTTCGCGGCCGCTGGGTTTCCTGCCCGTGAGGGCGCGGAATCCCGCCGCGGATTTCGCATGGGCGAGCGGGAGGCGGTTGCGGGGGACGCCGCGATGGGCGGCGCGGTTCGCCATGGCTTCGCCCCGCTCCTCCGGCGAGGCGGGATTGTTCGGGAAGCGGAGTAAATCGAGTTCCGGCGCGACGTCCCCGTGCGTCAGCGGCGGCTGGTTCCGGAAGGGGGAGCCGGGATCCGGGTTCTCCCGGGCCAGGAGCGTTCCGGGGGAGACGGCCTCCGCCGCGGGGGCGGCAGCCGCGGCCAGGGCGGCGAGGGCCGAAAGCGTCGGCAGCGCCGGCGGGGAAGGCGGCAACGGTGCGGCCGGCGGCGCGGATGGGCCGCCGGGGGAGGGGAGGGGAGGGGAGCCGGACCGGAAGTTCCGGAAAGCTGGGCGTTTGCCGCTTTTTTCCCGTTCGGCGCCCGTCAGCGGCGGGGGAGGGGGAGGGGCTGGACTGCGGCTCCGGCGAAACGGCAGGGGTTTCGGCGGGGGAAGGCGTCCGGGAGTTCCCCCGGGCGGGCCCGGTCAGGGCCGGGCAAAAGGGGGGGTGAGCGGGAGGGCTCCAGGTTAAGGTCTCCGCATCGCTCCCGCGCGTCCCTGTTCCGGCGGCCTGCTGCCCCCCCAAGGCGGATTCGGCGCCAAAGCGCCCGGGCCGCCTCTCCCGGCCTTCTGTCCCGGCCCCTTGTTTCCGGTCGCGAGACCTCGGTTCCCGGGCCCCGGCCCTCAATATGCCGTCCTCCAGGCCGCGATCCCCGCAGGCCAATTATCAGTTGATGCCCCAGCCAGCCTTGATTTGGGGCAAGGCGCCCCGGATGACTTCGAGCTCGGCGGGCGTGGGAACCCCGAGAGGCGACCCGGTCATCGCCGCGACTTCCTCCCGGGAGAGGGGGTTGTCCTCGGCGAGCATCATGAGGCCGGTCGAGAACTTCGTGGCGACGAAGGCCACGCGCGCCTCGTCGTAGCCGTAGCGGAGGCCCACCGCGGCTACCTCTTCGGCGGAGGCGTCTTCGCGCATGGCGCGGATGAGTTCGAGCGCGGCCGGGACGTCAGCCTCGGTAATGTGGGCCTGGCCCCGGAAAGCTTCCGTGTAAGGGTCGTCCTGGGCGGACAGCGGCGAAGGGGCGAGCGAAGCCAGGGCGAGGGCCAGGGCCAGGGCAGCGGCCAGGGAGGCGGAGGCGGCAAGGGGGGAGGAGGCGGCGGGAGCCGGGACGGCGGAAGGCCGGGGTACGGCGCGGTTCATTATGGGTACGTTCTCCGGCCGGGGGCGCTCGGGGGCCCCCGGCGGTGTTGTCCGGCCTTCAGCGGCGGGGAAGGGCTGATCGGGGAAAGCGGCCGTCCGGGCGGCCGGGCAAGGGAAACCGGGCGTCGGAGTTAACGGGAGCTGGGGGGGGAGGGGCCGGACAGTCACTGAG
>JAIRZX010000380.1 GCA_031267005.1 Deltaproteobacteria bacterium | reverse complement strand
GGGACCCGGACCCTGAAAAAAATTTCCGGAGGGAACCTCGCTGTCCGCTTCAGGGAAAGTTCGACCGGTTAGGTGGCTAGGTACGTATCTCCTTGATAATTTGCTTGGTTTTGGAATTTTTACGTATGATTATATGCTATAAGACGCCACGAAAAATATAGGCCGCAATATATTGTGTTGCGCACCGTATAGGGTATCCGTGAGGGGCACCGGGGCGCTTGCCCGGAAGGGGCGCAAGCGAGCAGGACGGGGCGCCGCCGCCGGGGCGTCGGAGGGGCGCCGGACGTCCCGGGCCGGGCAAGGGCTGCCTGGGGGAAATGAAAAAGCCCGGATCGCAAGTTATTGCGCATTGCCCGTTAATTACCTGTCTTGGGGATAATTTTCCAGTGCCAGGCCCGGTCCGCTCCCCGCTTGAAGTGGAGTCCCGGCGCGCCGTACTTTACAATACCTTGCGGCGCGCCAGTTCTTCCGCAGTTTATGTCGAACCTCTCCGCATGTGTCCTGCGGCGCGCTGCGGCCCCGTTCCGTACGGGGGCTTACCCGGGCTTCGAGCCGGAAAGCAATAGCCAGCGCGCGGCGGCGAAGTTTAGCCGTCGGCGGGGCGGGATACGGATTTTGCGGCTCCCCTATTGCGCGCGGAGAATCCCGAACAGCCTGACGTGCGGCGGCCCCAGCAAATACGCCGCGATGCTTTCCGGTCTGCCGCGCAGGCCGCGCCTTAAGTCTCGGGACGCGGCGGGAAACGAAATATTTCCTGGCGCGGCGGGGGCTGATGTTTTTCAACAACGGCCGGGACTGAGGGGCGCCGGGCGGAGAAGAGCCGCCTCAGCGCGCCCGCCTTTGCCGGTTCCGAAATTCCAACATGTTGTTGCCGTCGATGAGTGGCCGAGGGCATGCGAGCGCAACCGGCGCGCCGGATCGCTTTCCCGCCAGTCGCGTCAAAACTGCGGACGCAAGCCGAGTGGCCTTGTTCGGGCATGCCGCGCCGCAAGAGTCGTCCGCGCGGCCCAGGCGGCCCATTCCGCCTCCCTGCGTTGATTGGCCGGTAATTCCTCCCCGGCGGCCCCCAGAGGCCGCAGGCCACTCGGCTCTCATTTTCCGGCCCCCGGCCCGCAGGTTTCGGGGCATGCCGCCCGGGCACCACCGTCCGCGGCAGGGAGCTTGGGCTCCGGCTGGGCTCCGGCGCGCGTGAGGGTTTCCCAGAATCGCGCGCGGTGGCGGGTGCAAAAAACCCGGCCTCCGGAAGCATTCCGGAGGCCGGGCTTAAGGGGGCGCCGGGGAAGGCGCGTCGGGTCAGGGACGGGACGCTAAGCGCGTCGGGTCAGGGACGGGACGCGCGGCGCGCCAGGGCAGGTACGCGCGGGGACGCGGGCTTGGAGGGAAGGAGGCGGCGGCGGGCCGCGTCCGGGCGGCCGTCAGATGTCGAGCTCCCTCACGTTCAAGGCGTTCTCCTGGATGAACCCCCGCCTGGGCTCGACGTTGCCGCCCATGAGGGTAGTGAAGATGTCGTCGGCGTCCATGGCGTCGTGGATTCTGACCTTGAGGAAGGTCCTGCGGCTGGGGTCCATGGTGGTGTCCCAGAGCTGGGGGGCGTTCATCTCGCCCAGGCCCTTGTAGCGCTGGATCTTCAGGCCCTTCTGCCCGGCGGCCTCCATGTCGGTCAGAAGCTCCTCCTCGCTGTCCAGCTGGTAGCGGCGGTCCTTCAGGCGCACCTCGTAGGGGGGGGCCACCGCGCCTTGGATCCTGTCGCGGAGCTTCACGTACTTCCGGAAGAGCTCTCCCTCGAGGAAGTGCTGGTTTAGCACGTGCTTCTTGCGCTTGTCGTGGAGGTTCGTCAAAAGCAGGCTGTAGCCCTTCGGCCCCTCGTCGAAGCCGTGGCCGTTGTCCCCGTTCTCGCCGTTTTCCCCGTTGCGGGGCGCGGGTGGCGGGGGGGCCACGGGGGGCGTCACGTCGACCCCGCGATTCTGGAGGGTGTCGGAGAGCCTTTGCGTCCAGGCCAGGTCGTTGAAGCCGGCGGGGTCCGAGCGGGCGAGCGACAGGACGAGACCCCAGAGCCGCGAGGGGAATCCCTTGCGGAACTGGCGCTCCTTGAAGTCGTTCTCGGCCAGGAGGGACTTCAGGAGCTCCTTCAGGTCCACGCCCTCGAGCTCGTTGGCCTCCGGGCCGCCCGAGAGCGCCCTCTCGTCCACGTAGCGGTTCAGGGTGAACTCCCGGAGCGCGTCCTCGTTTTTGATGTACTCCTCCTTCTGGCCGGACTTCACGCCGTAGAGGGGCGGCTGGGCGATGTAGAGGTGGCCCCTCTCGATGAGCTCCGGCATCTGGCGGTAGAAGAAGGTGAGAAGAAGCGTCCTGATGTGCGCCCCGTCCACGTCGGCGTCCGTCATGATAACGACCTTGTGGTACCGGAGGTTCTCCATCTTGACGCCGGTGGCCCCGCTGGGGCCGATGCCCGTGCCCAGGGCCATTATGATGTTCTTGATCTCCTGGCTCGAGACGATGCGGTCGAAGCGGGAGCGCTCGACGTTCAGGATCTTGCCGCGGAGGGGGAGGATGGCCTGGAACTTCCGGTCGCGGCCCTGCTTCGCGGAGCCGCCGGCCGACTCGCCCTCGACCAGGTAGAGCTCGCACTCGGCCGGTTCCTTGGACTGGCAGTCGGCGAGCTTCCCGCACAGGGAGTGGCCTGCCAGGGCGCCCTTCTTGCGCTCCATGTCCCTGGCCCTGCGGGCGGCCTCCCGGGCGCGGGCGGCCTCCACGACCTTCTCGATGAGCTTCTTGGCGACCGAAGGGTTCTCCTCGAGGAAGGTGGCCAGCTTCTCGTAGACCAGGGAGTCCACCAGGCCCTTCACGACGGCGTTCCCGAGCTTGGCCTTGGTCTGTCCCTCGAACTGGGGCTCGGGCACGCGCACGGAGACGACGGCGCAGAGCCCCTCGCGGGTGTCGTCTCCGTCCAGGCCGTTTATCTTGAGTTTCTTCGGCACGGTTTCGGAGGAGAGGTACTGGTTTACCGCGCGGGTGAGCGCGGTCTTGAAGCCGGACAGGTGCGTGCCGCCCTCGACCGTGTTTATGTTGTTGACGAAGGAGAGCACCTGCTCGGAGTAGCCGTCGTTGTACTGGAGCGCGCACTCGACCGCGATGCCGCTGCTCTCGCCCTCCAGGTAGACCGGCTGGTCGTGGATGACGGTCTTCTGCCTGTTCAGGTACTGCACGAACTCCACTATGCCGCCTCTGTAGTGGAACTCCGCGAACTCCGTGGTCCTGTCGTCCGTGAGGCTTATGTAGAGGCCCTTGTTCAGGAACGCGAGCTCGCGGAGGCGCTTGGACAGGGTTTCGAAGCTGTATTCGGTCGTCTCGAAGATTTCGGGGTCCGGCTTGAAATGCACCTGGGTCCCGCTCTTCCTGACGTCGCCCCCGGGCGTCAGGGGGGTGACGGGGGTGCCCCTCTCGTAGCGCTGGCGGTACCTCTTGCCGGAGCGCTTCACCTCCACCTCCAGCCACTCCGAAAGGGCGTTCACGACCGAGACGCCGACTCCGTGGAGCCCGCCGGAGACCTTGTAGGTCTTCTTGTCGAACTTGCCGCCGGCGTGGAGCCTGGTCATGACCACCTCGACCCCGGAAACCTTCTCGGTGGGGTGCTCGTCCACGGGGATCCCGCGGCCGTTGTCCTTCACCTTCACGGTCCCCGCCTGGGTGATGGTCACCTCGATGCGGTCGCAGTACCCGGCCATGGCCTCGTCGATGGAGTTGTCCACCACTTCGTAGACCAGGTGGTGTAGCCCCTGCGCCGAGACGCTTCCGATGTACATTGAAGGCCGCATCCGGACGGCGTCCAGCCCCTGCAGGACCTGGATGTGGTCCGCGCCGTAGTCCGTGTCCGGCCCGTTCGCGGGCGTGCTCCCGGCGGAGGGGCGGTCGGCTTCCAAGAGCTTCCGCTCGTCTAATCCGGGCGCGCCCGCGCCGGGCTTGCTGTCGTCGGGTGTCGTTTGGCCGCCTAAGGGGGGCTTGTTTTCGTCTGTCATGAGGCTTGGTTCTTCTTTCGTCCTTTCGCGGGGGCGGTGAGGGCACAGGCTGCCCCGAACCCCCCACCTTTCCGCTGGCGGGGCGTTCCGGGCGGGGAGTTCCTGCCGGGGAGGCACTGGCGGGGCGTTCCGGGCGGGGAGTTCCTGCCGGGGAGGCGCTGGAGGGCGTTCCGGACGGGGAGGCGCTGGCGGGGCGTTCCGGGCGGGGAGTTCCTGCCGGGGAGGCGCTGGA
>JAIRZX010000338.1 GCA_031267005.1 Deltaproteobacteria bacterium | reverse complement strand
CAAAATTCTTGCATATTTTTACTTGAATAAGGACGATTAAAATTTTCATTAAATCGGAAACCTGCCATTGCGGCTAAACCAATGGCCATGTCTGAATATCCTGAAAAATCAAAATATATTTGGACTGAATAAGCAACAATTCCTAACCAGGCATCAAAAAACGATAAGGTGTTTAACCAAGACATAGTAAATGCCGTTTCAACAATTACCGATACTGAATTGGCTATAATAATCTTTTTATTTAATCCTACTAAAAACCTATACACACCGAATGATAATAATGTGTTGTCTGGTCCGCGTAAGGGTATTTCTTCTTCAATCTGGGCATAGCGGACGATTGGACCAGCTATCAAATGTTGAAACATACAAAAATACGTCAAAAATTCTATTGCTGATTTGGAGGGCGATATTTTTTTTCGATAAATATCAACAAGATAGCTGATTGCATGAAAAGTAAAAAAGCTGATGCCAAGAGGCATACTCGATTTTCTAACATTGAAAATTGGATTAATAAAAGATAGGATCCAAAATGTATATTTAAAACTTAATAGTACAACTATATTAATACCAACAAAAATTGCCAAGTAAAAATGAGGTGATTTAGCGGTGAAAATAATTTTCCCAGCTTGATAGTTAAGCACCCCGAGAAAAAGGAGCACAAAAACATGTGATACTTCTCCCCACGAGTAAAAATACAGGCTTATTAATAGTAAACCCATATTTCTCAGTGTTCCCGAATGGACATGTTTTGTAGATATATCTACCACTATAAATAGAGGCAATAAAAGCCCTAAAAATGTTAGCGAAGCAAATACCATATGCTACGAAATGGACTTTCCCCTTCGAATTGAAGGAACTGGTCTTTACAGAAAAATCATAATTTTGTTTAAATTCGCTGATTGTGTGTCAAGGGCTGGCACGGGTGCGAGCAGGAAGCGATACTATATGGTTCGGTTACCGAGACTGAGTGTGAGGCCTGCATAAGGAGAGGTTTAGCCAGTTGGTTGGAGTGCGAAGACTAAGGGTGCCTGTACCAGCTAAACCCGAGGATGAAGCTTTTTAGCGAACTATGCTTGGGGGTGGCCACAATAAAATTTGAAATTTATATTATTTAATATATAAGAAATAATTTATAACAACTTTTTATGTCTGAGAAAATTGTGGTTATTGGCAATACATTTAAAATCAATGGTTAAGACTAGTAATTTAGTATCTTCACCTTATGAAAACAGAATAAAAAAATCCGTATGACTCTTACCTTATATAAGGTCTTGCCATACGGACAAAAAAACCGCCCCTTTCATGCTCGAAAGGAACGGCTTAATATTGAATGTGATTAAATTTACTTCAAGGTTGTGTCCATGAGAGAGAGAGAGAGAGAGAGAGAGAGAGATGCAATAATTATGCCAATATATAAAACGTCGTGGTTAGGGTGATTCCATCCTTTCGTTTTGCAATTGGTAAGTGAAGTGGCAATCATTTGTTTTACACCAGAAATTTAATGCTCAAACCTTTTTTGCTTTGTCTCAGATGAAATCAGCTATTAATTCAAGCCATAACTACAATATATTCTATGATTTAAGATTACAAATTTATCAATGATGACAATGTTAAAAAGCACAAAATAAAATTCGCGTCAACAAAAATGCTTTTCCTTTTTCAGCTATGCCCGCAATACTTTCTTTAAGGTCTGGGCGTGGCACTTTGAGTGCCTACGTTATTTAGTTTCAATTGGGGCGCCATATTGGTCAAGCGTAACAAAACCGAACTCAGAATGGGATTTAGTACATACCCCATTGGATATATTGGGAGTACTCATAATACTAGTCGGCATAAATGAATTGTATTATATCCGATAGCAAGCGAGGAAGGAATTCTGAATTCTATCACTTTTATAATTATATTGCCAACATTAAATATTAGCTATCAAAGCAACCGGAATTTTTCCATATTCTTTATTTAATCCCGATCGAGTTTATTGTTTTCTTCTTATCCCACATAAAGACAATATTTGTTTTTGGAATAATTCGTAAGTTTTAAATATTGTTCATTAAATATGATTGCTCTGGAAACAATCTTGTTAATGACTTAAACTGCAAAAGTAAATAGATGTTTGAAGCGTTGCGTTTCATAATGCGATTGGAATTATTGTTTTCTTCCGTTATACAGGTGGCATGAAGTGTCTATAGGATTTTTTTCCACTTGGAAAATTGAAAAATAAATAAGGAGATATCAGCTTGCTAAAGAGATGTGGTTAATTACCTGCTATGGATAGGATACATAATGGTATATCCATAAATACTGGTCCAAATTTATTGCCAGAACGTCGGCAAGTCTAACCACTTGATTAAGTACGCGGTAGTTTGGATAGCTATTCTTAATGAAATGTTGAATTTTATCGCACCTTGGTTTAGTTCCCCCTTGAGGAGATATTTAAAATCACATCTCCCGACCTAAATAAATCATTTATTGGTTGCTGTTAGAAAATATTCATTTCTTGCTCAGCAAATGGCAAACGTTGATTTTTTCTAATCTCCGTACCCATATCTCGGCGACGACACCTGCATGATAAGCAATTATCCCGATGTCCAGGAAAAGTCAATACATGAAATAAATGAAGAACAAGCGAATCTGAATGCAAAAGATTTTTTTTATCGGGTCCCCCAGATATTAGCTTCTCGATTTTGATTTTTCTATTTTTTGATAATCAAATATTTATTGCCTTTGACATCTTTTGTTTGAATAAAGACCTGCACACCGATATCTTTCTATGTCTGTAAATCAAGTTTCCTACGCTTCTGACCGTGGCAAAAGCCCAGCCTTTTCAACTACGACTGGTATCATGTGCTCCCATTCGACGAACATGAGATGCACTCCAGAAACGCCTGCCAAGGACTTCATCTCTTCAATCTGCTCGCAGGCGATGGCAACGCCTTCCTCGGGCTGCCTGTCCTTGGGGACTCCCTTGAGGCGGGCGATTAAGGAGTCGGGGACCGTTATCCCCGGCACGTTGTTATTCATGTACTTGGCCATGCCGAGTGACTTCAAAGGGGTGATACCGGCCATGAAGTAAGCCTTCTCGGCGAGTCCCATGTCGACCGCCCGCTCCATGAAGCGTCTGAAGCGGGGCATGTCGTAGACGCATTGGCTCTGGAGGAAGTCCGCCCCGGCCTCAACCTTCTTCGCGGCTCGGACCACGCGGTAGCCTTCCGGGTCGGCGAAGGGGTTGAACGCCGCGATGAAGAGCCTGGGCCGACCGTCCTCCGGGAGTTCCTGGCCGGAAAGGAGCCTGCCTTGGTCCCTCATGGCCCTTATCGCCATGATCAGCGACACCGAGTCCAGATCGTAGACGTTCTTGGACTGGGGATGGTCCCCGAAGCGCTGGTGGTCCCCGGAGAGCGCTATGATGTTGTTCACCCCGAGCGCGGCCGCCCCCAGGAGATCGGACTGGGCGGCAATCCTGTTGCGGTCGCGGCAGACCATCTGCATTACGGGGTCGAGCCCCTCCCGGAGGGCTATGACGGACGCGGCCAAAGAAGACATCCTGACCACGGCGGTCTGGTTGTCGGTTACGTTCACGGCGTCGACCGAGCCCTTCAAAGCCCGGCACTTCGCCTCCACATCGGCCGCCCTGGCGTTTCGGGGGGGGCCGAGCTCGCCGGTTACGGCGAAGCGGCCCGAGGCGAGCGCCCTCTCCAGGCGGCTTTCCGATTTCAGCCCGCCGGTCATCGGACGAGCTCTTCTCGGACGATCTTCCGGGGCCCGCCGTCGCGGCTCGTCCTCCAGTCCTTGAGGGGCCTGGGCGTTGCAAGCTCGCCTATGGTTCCGGCCGCCTCCATGCGCTCAACTATAAGGTGCCAGACGCAGTCGGTCTCTCCCGATACCTCGCACTTTCCCTCCGCCGAGCCGCCGCAGGGGCCGTTCAAGAGGCTTTTGGCGCAACGCGAGACCGGGCAGAGGCCGGCGAAGAGGTGGACCACGCAGTCCCCGCAGGCCTGGCACCGTTCGGCCCATACCCCGTGGGCGAGGGCCCCCCCCATGAAGCATGCGTTAAGCGCCGGGTAAACCTTTTCCGAGGGGAAGCGCTCCGCGAGGTACTGAGGCCCTATGGGGCAGGCCATCGAGAGGACGGCGCCGTAGCCTTCGGCCAGGCGGGGAGCGAACCCGTCCACGTACTCGGGATCGCACTGGCGCTCCAGGGTGCATTCGTCGGCGGTGAGCTTCGCTCCGCCCTTCATGGCGTCGAGGCGCAGGAGGGAGGCCAGTATCTCGACCTCCTTGGCGCCGCCGGAATTGCAGACGGTAACGCAGCCCCGGCAGCCCACTATGAGGATCCTCCCGCTTCCGGCGATGAATCCCTTTATTTCGTCTATAGGTTTTCTTGAGGCGATTATCATTAAGATGTCCGGTTCTTGCTAAAAATCGAATCGGGCCGGCCGGCGAACAGGTGGGCCAGGGAGAATGTGAACGGGTGAGCGGGGGAGGGTCGGGGCGCCCGAGGGAATTGGAGGGGGGAAGCTTCAGCCCGGAGGCTTGGACCGGCTCGCGGGGCCTGGGCCAAGTTCCGCTATCCTTCCGGAGAACTCCCTCGCTATTTCCGCGAAGCGGGGGCCCTGGGAGGCGGAGAGGTTGTACATCTCGACCCTTCCCGGGTCCACGCCCACCGACTCCAGCTCCTTCTTAAGGTGAGTTACCCTCTTGCGGGCCCGGACGTTGCCGTCCAAGAAATGGCAGCTCCCCTCCAGGCAGCCGGCCGCGTAAACCCCGTCGGCCCCGCCTTCCAGGGCCTTAAGAGCCAGGATGGCGTCGAAGCGGCCGGTGCAGGGCACGAGCACGATCTCGACGTTGGACGGGTACTGGAGGCGCATGGAGCCGGCCATGTCGGCCGCGCTGTAGGCGCAGTACTGGCAACAGAAGGCTATCACGCGCGGCTCGAACGGGCCGGGGCCGGGAGGCGCTGGGCTGCGGGGTTCAGTCGGGGGATGGTCTGGCATGGGTTAGGGTCCGCGGCAGTTGTTGGCGGCCGTTCGGCAAAGGCCGCTCAAAGCGCCGCGGCGTGCGGGGAGGCCGAGGTGAGGGGAGGGCGGTCGGCGGCCCCCGACGCCAGGGCGGCTATCTTGGCCAGGAGCTGCTCGTCCGTGAAGAGCTTGAGGCGGATCGCCTTGGCCGGGCACTCGGAGACGCAGACCCCGCATCCCTGGCAGATCGCGGGTTCCATGAAGGCGTGGCCGGGCAGGGCGGGGTCCTCTTCGTTTGGGACGATCTTCGGGACCTTCACCGGGCAGGAGCGTAGGCAGGTTAAGCATGCGGCGCATTTGGACGGGTCGCACTCGGCCACGGCCCCCCCGGTCAGGATGAAGGGCTTGGAGAGGAGCGCCGAGGCCCTGGCGGCCGCGGCCCTGGCCTGGGCTATCGACTCGTCCAAAGGCTTGGGGTAGTGGGCGAGCCCGGCCAAAAACTGGCCGTCGGTAGCCAGATCCACCGGACGGAGCTTCATGTGGGCTTCCAGGAGGAAGCCTTCGGCGTTAAGCTGGGCCTTGAAAACCTCGGCTATTTCCTCTTTCATGGGAGCGGGGTCGATGCCGGTGGCGAGGGCTAGCCAGTCTGCCGTCAACTCGATCGGACGACCCAGCACGTGGTCGCGGACCGTCACCCTCAAGCGGGCGTCGCCTAGCGGTTCCAGTATGGGAGGGGCGTCTTCCTCGTAGCGGGCGAAGCGCACGCCCCGGGACCTGGCCTCCCTGTACAGCTTTTCCCTAAACCCGTAGGTCCGGATGTCGCGGTAAAGGACCCAGGCGGAGGCCGTCGGGTTGCGGTCGAGCAGCGTGAGGGCGGATTCTATGGAATGCGAGCAACAGGTGCGCGAGCAGTAGGGGCGCTCCCCGCAACGGGACTCCACGCATTGGATAAAGCAGAAGGCAACCCCGGGGCGGGCGAGCGCTGGATCGTTTTCCGCGAGCATCCGGTCCACGTCCAGCGAGAGGAGCACCCTTGGGTGGCGCCCGTAAAGGTAAGAGCCGGGAACGTGGGGACGCCCGCCGCAGGCGAGCACCGTGGCGCCGTGCTTTACGGCGAAGGTCCCCCCCGGGCCCTTGATCCTGGTTTCGAAGTTCCCGAGGAACCCTTCCGAGTTCTCGGGGAAGGATTCGAGGTGGATTTCCACCAAAGGGTCGCTTTCGGCCTTCCGCGCCAGCTCCCCCACGTAGGCCGCGGCGTCCCGGTCCCTCAGGAAAAGTTCGCGGGCCCTGCCGCCGAGCGAGGCCGATTTTTCCACCAGGTGCGCCTTGAAGCCCTGGGCCGCTATGGAGAGGGCGGCGGTCAGCCCCGCAGCGCCGCCGCCGACTACCAGGGCCTCGGGGAAGACGCCCATACGGGTGAGGCGCAACGGCTCCAGGAGCGCGGCCTTGGCGACCGCGGCGCGGACCAGGTCCATCGCCTTCCGCGTCGCCTTTTCCGGATGGCCGCGGTGCACCCAGGAGTCCTGGTCCCGGATGTTAGCCATCTCGAAGAGGTAGCGGTTCAAGCCCGCCTGGGCCAGGGTCTCCCTGAACATGGCCTCGTGGGTCCTCGGCGAGCAGGAGGCCACGACCACGCGGTTTAAGCCCAGTTCCCGGACCGCGTCGCTGATCCTGGCCTGGGAGTCGGCAGAGCAGGTGAAAAGCGAGTCGCTCGAGAGCTCCACGAAGGGGAGCGAGGAGGCGTATTCCTTCACCGCGTCGACGTCCACGACGGAGGCGATGTTAATCCCGCAACGGCAGACGAAGACGCCTATCCGGGGTATCTCGGAGGCCGTGTCCCGCTCGTCGGGGTAGCCCCGCTCGCGGGCGCGGCTGCCCCGGGCGGATGCGAGCAACCCGGCGGCCGAGCCCGCTGCGGCGGAAGCCTCGCACACGGATGCGGGGATGTCCTTGGGCTCCGAGGCAGCGCCGCAGACGAAGACACCCGCCCTGGTGGTTTTTTCGGGTTCGAAGGGCAGGGTCCGTATGAAGCCCTCAGCGTTCAAGCTGACACCGGCCTTCCCCGCGAGTTCCTTTAAGCCCGCCGGGGGGGTAACTCCCACCGAGAGGACCGCCATGTCGAAGGTTTCGGAGACGAGGTTTCCGGCAGGGTCTATCCAGTCGAGCGACAGGTCCCCGGAGGGGAGGGGGGTCAAGGTGTGGATCCGGGAGCGCACGAACCTGAGCCCGGCTTCCCGGGCGCGGATGAAGTAGTTCTCGAAGTCCTTGCCGTGGCAACGGGCGTCCATGTAAAAGATCGAAGCGGCCAGCCTCCCGGGGCCCCCGGCATGCTCCATGGCCACCCGGGCCTCCTTCATGGCGGACATGCAGCACACGGCGGAGCACCAGGAGTTCCCGCAGACGTTTTCGTCCCGGGAGCCCACGCACTGGATCCAGGCCATCCTGCCAGGTTCCCTGCCGTCTCCAGGCCTCCGCATCACGCCCGCGAATGGCCCGGAAGCGGAGAGTATCCTTTCGAACTCCAGGGAAGTTACCACGTTGGGGCAGTCGGCGTACCTGAGCGTCAAGGCGTCCGACGGGTCGTGGGGATCGAAGCCGGGCGCCAGGACCACGGCGCCCACGTCAAGCTCCCTTATTTCGGGGGCCTGGGCGTGGGTGGCCGCCGTGAGCGCACCGGGTAGGCATGCCTTCGCGCATCTCATGCAGCGCGAGCACAGCCCGCAGGCGAGGCACCTTGACGCCTCGAGGAGGGCTTCCTCGTCGGTAAGCCCCGGACCGAGCTCGCCGAAGTCCAGAATTCTTTCGGAAACCGGCCTCAAAGCTGGCTTCGCCCGGAAAATGCGGGACGGCCGGTCGGGTATCTCCCGGTATTCCGAATCGGGCGCGGCCGAAATCCTCTCCCGGCCTTCGCGCAGGTCGCGCCCTTCGAAGAGCCTCGAGATGGATACCGCCGCCTCCTTGCCCGCCGCCACCGCGTCTATTGCCTGGGCGGGGCCAAGCTGGAGGTCGCCCCCCGCGAACACCCCCGGCCGGCCGGTCTCCAGGGTCACGGGATCCGTTTCCGCCGCCCCTCTAGCTGAAATCCGGACAAGGGGCTCGGAGCGCAGGGCTTCGCTCGACGGGCTTTGGCCTGCGGCGGAAACGACTATGTCGCAAGCGAACTTTATAAGATCGCGGCGGTCGAGCTTAAGCGGGGCGCGGCGGTCGGAAGGATCGCCTATAGGGACAGCCCTGGCGAGGCGGGCGAGGAGACGCCCCGGATTACCGGCTTTCCCGGCCTTTTCGAATCCCAAAGGCGCCCGGAACTCCAGGAGCTCCACGCCTTCTTCCAGGGCCTCGTCCACCTCCCAGCCCCAGGCGGGCATGGCGGCTTTACCCCGGCGGTAGGCGAGGGTCACGTCGGCCCCGAGCCTTAGAGCCGACCGGGCGGCGTCCAGGGCGGTGTTGCCGCCTCCGACAACCAGAGCGGTCTTGCCCTTCAGGTCCGGCGGCTTCCCGAGGTTTACGCTTTTCAAAAACTCCAGCCCCGCGACCACTCCGGGCAGATCCTCGCCGGGAACGTCCAGGCGAACCGGGTTCCAGGCGCCCATGGCCAGGAAGACGGCCTTAAACCCGTCGGCGAAAAGCGAATCTATGGAAAAGTCGCGGCCTAAGGCTTTCCCGTGGCGGGTCTCGCAGCCGGAAAAACAGCTTACGAACTCGATTTCCCTCCGGAGGATTTCGGGAGGCAGGCGGTAGTCGGGTATCCCCAGCCTCAAGGCCCCCCCGGACACTTTCTCCGCCTCGAATATAGTGGAGGAGATCCCGGCCCTCGCAAGGTGGTAGGCGCAGGAGAGCCCGGCCGGCCCGGCCCCCACTATGGCGGCCCTGGCCTCTTTGGGCTCCGATCTGGCCAAGGCGGCGCCGGCCTCCCCGATGTCCGCCCGGTCGGCTACCAGGCGTTTTATGTCGCGTATGGCAAGCGGCCCTTCCAAGAGTGACCGGCGGCATTCCGACTCGCAGGGGTGAGCGCAGACGCGTCCCAGGGACCCGGGGAGCGGCAGGGCGTCGAGTATGACCTCCAGGGCTTCCCGGTACCTGCCTTCCGCCGCCAGCGACACGTAGGCGTGGGCGTTCACGTGCGCCGGGCAGCTTGCCACGCTGGGGCTTACGGGCCCCTTGGAGAGGGAGAAGGCGTTGGGGACCGCCTGGGGGTATGACTTGAAGACGGCCTTCCTCGGTCCCAAACCCTGGTTGAACTCGGAGGGGAGGCTGACCGGGCAGGCGGCGGCGCAGTCGCCGCAGACGGTGCATTTGGCCCCGTCCAGATACCTGGGGGAAATCTTAACCTTCGCCTTGAAGCGGCCGGGGCCGCCGTTTAACTCGAGCAATTCGGCAAGGTTCAGGGTCTCTACGTTCACGTGGCCCCCGGAGTCGTTCAACTTGGGGGAGACGATGCACATCGAGCAGTCGTCGGTAGGGAAGACCTTGTCCAGCTGGGCCATCCGGCCGCCTACCGCCGGGTTCCGGTCCGCCAGGTAGACGTAGAAGCCCGACTCGGCGAGATCCAGAGAAGCTTGGACCCCGGCTATGCCGCCGCCAAGGACCAGGACCGCGCCGGATTTTTCTTGGTTACCGTCCATAAATAACAGGGCGCGTCCAACAGGCGGGGAGGGCCCCGCGCCGGGTAGGGCGGCGGGCTGAAACCAAGGTCTGAGGCCGCCGGATAATCGTCAACGCAGACGTCAACGGTCACAGATGTTAGCAAAATGACCGGGAAAAAGCACCATTTATGTTGCCCGGGCCCGGCCCATGAGGTCAGCATGCCAGTGTATGTCCGTGAGTTGCGGGTTACAGCTCAAATGGCTTAACTGTTTGATAAAGGCTGACGCAATATCTGACGCTCCGTTCCCCAACCGTTTTCCAGCCCATTGAAGACCGCTCCGTCCGGTTCGCGCGATTGTCAGTGATGTTTTCCAGGGCAGGAGTTTCAGTGCCATACGCTATTTTGCTTGAGTGTTTAAAACGCAGCGCTGACTGAAATCCGATATGGCCGTGCCGGAGCCTAACAGCCGGGTGCCTCCCGCCCGAGGCTTCCGACAACCGGCGTACGGCAATAACCGGCTATGAACGGTTTGATTCGGGGATCTTATAAAGAAGTAATATAAGTAAAGAAGTAATATAAGAATGTTATGTCAAGACGTGTGATTGAAATCGTCTAAGATCATCTTAATTGTTATTGTTTACACATTTTGATTCCGTAATCATCCATAATATCTTGAAAATAGCGTAGCGCGGTCCGCGCGCTTTGCGGGGATGCGGCGCCGGCGCTTAAGGACGACGCCGCAACGGGGACGATGCTCGACGGTAGGGGCCTGATGGACGGGGCGCGGATCCTCCGGATTCACCCGGGCGGTCGCTCTCCAGGACTTAGAGTGCCAGCCCCGGACGAAAAGCCGTTTCCAAAGCCCGACTGGGCTTCCGGAGAGCATGCCGGGCTTATGCTTTGCTCGACGCGTACGCGCGGAGGTATTTTTGGCGAGGCGACATGCCGGGATCCTCCCTGCCTATACTGTCGTCAACCGTCCTCCTGCTATAGAATGTCTTGATTCGGGGTTTCGATGGCTGTAATATGAGCAGGTTATATCCAGATAGGTGATTAAAATCGCTTAATATCTTCATAATTGTTATCAATTATCTTTTTTTATACCGGAATCATCCATATGACTTGTCTTCTGGACAGGCTCTGGGAGTCCCATCTGGTGCGCAGGCGCAAGGGCTACCCGGACCTATTGTATATAGACCGCCATCTGGTCCACGAGGTCACCTCCAACCAGGCCTTCGAGGGCCTGAGGGCCGTCGGCCGCAAGCTCCGCCGCCCCGAACTGACCTGCGGCGTGATAGACCATTCCATCCCCACCAAAGACAGGACGAGGCCCTTGGAGGACCCGAGGGCCGAGGCGCAGCTGGCGGCGCTCGAGCGCAACAGCCGGGAGTTCGGGTTAAAGGCCTTCTTCGGGGACGAGGACCCGCGCCAGGGGGTCATACACGTCTGCATGCCGGAGCAGGGCCTGATCCTTCCCGGCCACTCGGTCGTCTGCGGCGACTCCCACACGGCTACCCACGGGGCCTTCGGCGCCCTGGCCTTCGGAATCGGCACGAGCGAGGTGGAGCACGTGATGGCCACCCAGACCCTCCAGCAGCTCAAGCCCAAATCCATGGTAGTGGACGTGAGGGGCGGGATGCCCAAGACCGCCTCGGCCAAGGATCTGATCTTAAATATCATCCGAAAGATCGGAGTCGGGGGAGGGGCGGGACGCGCCATCGAGTACCGGTGGGAGACCGTGCGGGCGCTGTCCATGGAATCCAGGATGACCCTGTGCAACATGTCGATAGAGTGCGGGGCCCGCCTGGGCATGGTGGCCCCGGACGAAGTGACCTTCAGTTACCTGAAGGGCAGGCCCTACGCCCCGGCCGGAAAGGCCTTCGACAAGGCGGTGGAACGCTGGAAGAGGCTTAAGTCGGACGACGGCCACCCTTTCGACGCGTCATTGAGCGTGAACGTGGTCCGGCTCTCCTCCCGGGTCACCTGGGGCACCAACCCCGCCCAAAACGTGCCCGCCTCCGGCAAGGTGCCTTGCGTCGACACCTTGAAGACGGTAGCCGAGCGGAAGTCGGCCAGGCAGGCGCTCGATTACATGAAGCTTGAAGCCGGTCTCCGGCTCGAGGACGTTGAGGTCAACTACGTCTTCATAGGGTCCTGCACCAACGGCCGCTACGAGGACTTGAAGCAGGCGGCCGCGGTCTTAAAGTCCAGGAAGGTCGCCAAGGGCGTGAGGGTCCTGGTCGTGCCCGGCTCCGGGCCGGTCAAGAGGCGCTGCGAGGAAGAAGGGCTGGACAGGGTGTTCCTTAAGGCCGGCTGCGAGTGGAGGCATCCGGGCTGCTCCATGTGCCTGGCCATGAACCCGGACATCGTGCCCCCCGGCAACCGTTGCGTCAGCACCTCCAACCGCAACTTCCAAGGCCGCCAGGGCAGGCTCGCCATGACGCACCTGGCCAGCCCCGTTACCGCCGCCGCGTCTGCTATCGCCGGCCGCATCATCGCCTTGAAGAACATCAGGCGCTACCTCTGAGTTTGACCGCCCCGGGGGCTTTCCCCGCCGGGAGCCCGGCCCGCCGTAGCCGCCACCGGCGGCTTTGCGGCTTTCCCGCCCTTGCTTCCCCGATGCCCGCGGCCTTATCGCGGGTTATCCCGTCTTCCCCTTTTCCCGGCCCAAAGTCCTCGCTTCCCGCCGCCCTCGCCTCCTGCCCCTCCCGTCCCGCGGTTCCCGTCCCTCAGGCTTAAAGCTTGCGGATTCGTTCCGGCTTCGCCTTCTCTGTCCGGCCCGCAGGGCCCCCCGGCCCCGCCCGGTTCCGGAGTCCGCGCCGTTTAAGGGCGATTGTTTACAATCGCCTTTTTGCATTATACAATACAAGGGGTACAGTCACCCTCCGGTCGCCTTCCGGAAAGCCACACACCCCTCCCGTCCGCCGACGGCGGCAACGCGGCGACTCCAGGTCACCCAAGCATGGCCAAAAAAGCCGGACAGCCGACAATCCTCCTGGTGGACTCCGATCTGGAGCTGCTGGACAAGAACGGGGCCCTTTTGCAGGAGATGGGCCTCTTCAACCACCTCCACGCCGAAAACGGGTCCGAGGCCCTGGCCATGATCAGGAACTTCAACCCGGATCTCCTGATCCTCTCCCAGAACCTCCCGGACATAAGCGGGCTCACCATACTCAGCAAGGTGCGGCAGTTCGAGGAGGGCCGCTCCAAGACGATAATAATTATCTACGGGGACAAGATAAACGAGAGGGTGATGGCCAAGGCCGGAAGGATAGGGGTGGACGACGTCATAATCGCCCCCTACGACGACGACACCTTCAAGAGGCAGATCTTCAACACCCTCTACGAGGAGCCGGACCCGAGGATGGAGGAGGCTGAGAAGCTAAACGAGAAGTGCTCGGAACTGATAGGGGTGGGAAAGCTCGACGAGGCGCTGGCGACCTGCAACGACATCATCAAGTTGAGCGACAACGCCGAGGTATACTACAACATGGGCTATATCCTCTCGGTCCGAGGGGACTTCGAGGGGGCCCTCAGGAGCTTCAAGAAGGCCACGCTCATAAACGACCAGCACGCCAGGGCCTTCAAGCAAATGGGGCTCATCTACCAGAAGATGGGGAAAATTGACGACGCCCAGAGGAACCTTGAGCACGCCGCCGAGCTCCACCTGGTCTTAAACCAGGAAAACGAAGCGGAAGAGATACTTAACACCGTTCTCACCTTGCGCCCGAACACCACAAACGTCTATAATACGCTGGGTATAATCTACCGCCACCAGGGCAGGCTCCAGGAGTCCGTCGGCGCCTACGAGAAAGCCCGCAAAATCCATCCCGACGACGAGAACATCTTTTTCAACATGGCCAGAGTGTACATAGATCTGAACGACATCCCGCAGGCGCAGGAGGCCCTCCGCAAGGCGGTCTCCCTGAACCGAAAGTTCACGCCCGCCGCGGACCTCCTGAGGGCCACCGAACTCGGGATAAAGCTCAGGACATGACGGAGGACGGACGCGCGCGCCCGAGCCGATGACTGACTCCCTGCCCACCCTCCCTCCCGAAGTCCTGGTCTGCGGGCTCAGGATCCGGCTTCTCGCCATGGAGACCACCAAGTCCAAGTGGACTACCATCCTCATAGGCGCCAGGCCGGGCCGCTTCCTCATCTTCGAGATGCCGAGGGCCAACAACACCCCGGTGAAGCTCGACGAGGCCAGCCGCTGGTCCGTGAACTTCATCACCCACGGGCAGGTGTTCACCTTCACGAGCGAGGTGGTCGGCTCCTCCTACCGCCCGTACCCGCTGGTCTTCTTCACCTGGCCCGAGTCGGTGGACGTCTCCAACCTCCGCAACGACAAGCGCTACCCTGTCAACATCCCCATCACCATCGAGACCGGCGAGGGCCCCCCCCAGTTGCTTGGCAAGGGCCTTATCCTCGATCTTTCCTGGGGCGGGTGCCTGGCAGCCTCGACCTCCGAAATCCCCGACGAGATCCCCTTGAAGATGAACATCTACCTGGACGGCGTGACCACTATCGAAGGGCTCATGGTGGAGAAGAAGTCCTGCCGCAACAAGCAGGGAACCTTCTACACGGGGCTCTCGTTTTTGCCCGCCAACCCTTCCGCCGTGACCGACAGGATTGGCGAGATAATCTCCGAGATAGAGTCCTCCCCCCTGCGGATCTGAACCGCCGGCCGCAGGGCCTCTCCCCGGGCCGTCCGGCGGCCGGCCCCTCTCCGGCGCCGACCGCCGCCTCCGCCCCGACCGCGCCGCCTTATAGCGGCGCCGAACCCACCCCAGCTAACCCTCCCGGGGCCAGCGGCCTTTCCCGCCAGCCCCGCGACACCGGCCCGCGCCCCGGCGGGCCCTGAACCCGGCTTCTAAGGATCGCCTTATGAAAACCACGTCAACCTACCTGATTCCGGCCCTCGCCCTGCTTCTCCTTTCCGCCGGGCCCGGGACGGCCTTGGCGCAGGACCCTCCGGCCCAGAGGCGCCACCCCACCTACACCCTCCTGGGCCGCGACGCGGACCAGGTGCCCGCCGAGTCGGTCTTGAACCCCAACTTCGTGGTCTCCAACGCCTCGAGGATGGCCGAAGGCTCCCTGTGGCGCAGCGGGTACCTCCCCGAGAGGATGGTGGGCCTGGACGTGGGGGACGTTGACGGCGACGGCAAGAACGAGCTGGCCTACGCCACCCTTCGGAACGTCTACGTCTACCGCCTGGAGGGCTCGACATACACCCAGCTCGCCACCTACAAGATGCCGGACAACGCCAGGTCGGTGGCGGTCGACGTCTTCGACCTGGACGGCAACGGCCGCAAGGAGATCATAGTCACCGCCCAGAACGACAGCACCCACGCCGCGAACACCCAGATCCTTTCGTTCGACGGCTCCAAGGAGCTGAAGCTCCTGGCGGGCGGCATCAACTACTACCTGAGGGTGATAGGCCCAGAGAACGGGCGGGCCCTGGTGGCCCAGAAGCCCGGCACCGCGGGCGGCGAGATCTTCTCGGGGGCCGTCTACTACGCCTCCTTCTCGGGCGGCAAGATATCCACGGCCGGGAAGATCGCGCTCCCCCAGAACGTCAACATCTTCAACTTCAACATAGGGGAGATCGGCCTGGACCGCATGCGGCTCACCTCGTCCATCCGCTTCCCCACCGAGCACCTGATACTCACCGAGCCCACCGGCGAGAAGGTCTGGGAGAGCCACGACGAGTACGGCGGCTCGATTAACTACCTGAACCTCTACGCCTACGGCGACTCTGGCAAGAACGTGGAGTACATCCCCACCAGGATCCTCCTCTCCGACATCGACAGGGACGGCGCCAACGAGCTCATCGTCGCCAAGAACAGCATGGGCGGCACCAGGCTCTTCAAGAACCTCCGCTCCTTCAACGCCGGGGCAATCGAGGCGAGGAAGTTCACCAACCTGTCCCTGGTGCCCTTCTTCACCAACACCAACCTCATGCCGGGGCCCGCAGTCGACTACATGCTGGCCGACTTCGACAACAACGGCTCCAAGGACCTCGTGGTGGGCATCATCATAGAGCCGGGAAGCGGCATGATGGAGGAGGCGCGCTCGATAATCTTCTCCTTCAACAACCTCTACACCGTGGACGCTGGCCCCCAGCCCGCCGGCGCCCCCGCCGCCCAGCCGCCCCGGTGAGCCCGTTTGCCCCGTTGAACCGGTGAACCGGTGAACCCGCCGAGCCGGACGGCCTTGACAATACCCCCCGTTTGTGGGATAACCGTCCGTCTCCGGAGAGATGTCCGAGTGGCTTAAGGAGCACGATTGGAAATCGTGTGTGGGCTCAACACCCACCGAGGGTTCGAATCCCTCTCTCTCCGCCATGGGATTAAGCTGGGCCTGGGTCATCCCCAAGGTCCCGATTCCCCTTCCGGAAGCCGAACGGCCCCGGATCCCCCTTGTAAAACGGGTGGATCCGGGGCCGTTTCGCTTTCCGCCTGGCCGACCGGCGGCTCCCCCCGCGCTCCCGCCGTTCCGGCGGCCCCCGCCTGCGGCTCAGGCCCGTGGCGGGGAAGGGCGCGCGCGCCTTTCACGCTGCTCCCTCGGAGAACGGGCGGGGCGGCAGACGGCCGCAATCGGGGGCGCGGGAACGCCGCGCTAGGCCCCGCTTTGGCATGCCCCGGCGGTCGAGCCGTCTTCCGGGGCAAAGGCATGAAAAAAGCGGCGCCGCAGGAGGCGGCGCCGCGCGGGGCGAGGCGGAGGGATCGTGAAGGGGGGGCGCGAGGAGGGTAAGCGCGGGGGGAGAGACTCAGGGGTGGCGAGGCGCCCGTATCCTCCCGCCTCCGGGCCGCGGGCTGTTTCGGCCGGGGCTGGGACGTCGCCTGGGGAGGCCCGGGCTTGGGGGGCCGGGCCGCCCGCGCCCTAGAGCTTCTGGGGGGAGGGCTTGGCGCCCTTCCGCATGCTGGGGTTGGCCACCGCGAGGTTGGAGGAGGCCACCTTGGGGGAGGCGTTGGCCATCTCCTTCATCAGCTTCCCGGGCCTGAAGGAGATGCTGTACTTGGCGGGAATCTCGATGTTCTCGCCGGTGCGGGGGTTGCGGCCGACCCGGGCCGACTTCTTCTTGACGTGGAAGGAGCCGAAGCCCATGAGGGCGACCCCCTCGTGCTTGCTGATGGAGACCATGATCTCGTGAAGGGTCTTTACGATGGTGTCGTCGGCGTCCCTGGCTTTCAGTCCCGTTGAGTGGGCGACGGCGGTTACCAGGTCGTTTCGGTTCATGGGTAGTCCTCCACTTTCGCGGCTTGCGGCCGCAATGTGATGGGCCCCGCCGCAACGGCCGGGCCCGGTCCTGACGGAAGCCCGCTGGGGGCCGCGGGCACGGGAGCGAAGGGAGACGAAAGGCCGAGGCGGAAGCTGAGGCGGGAAAGGGCGGTCGGAGTCGAGACGCGCGGGAACGGCTTCTGACGGACTGAGAAAAGGGGAAACAGGGCTTAGGGTTTGAAGAAGGCGCAGAGAAGAAGAGTTTGGGGGGAAGGTCCGGAAACGGCGCGTCTTGCGCCGGGATTTCGGGACGGCGGGCGTCCGCAGGCGGCTGGGCTGGAACCGCGCGCTCGACGGACGCTCTGAGCCAGTGCGGGCGGCGCGCGGCCCGCAGGTGGAATTCAAGGAGGATCGGAAGCCTTTTTCAGTGGGGTCCGCTGCCGATCGATTGTATTTTATTGCCCGGTTACCCCAAAGTCAAGCAAATATTGCATCATTGGATGTATGTTGAGTATATATCAAATCATTTGCGTTTCGCGGGATTTGACGATTTCCGGCCAGAAACCGGCCCTCCCCGGCCCTCGGGCCTCCCAATTTTTTTTCAAAAATGGATGTTTTCCGGGTCCCCGAAGAGACCAGGCTCTTGGCCACGGAGAATTTCTATTTAGAATAATATATTCCCTTTGTATAATCATTAACGTTATTTATAGAATATGAATTATACATATAATGAAAATATAATTTTATTTAGATGATATATAGCAATTATAAGTGAAGGATGAGTCCAAGCGAAAAAAAACCGTTGCAAAAATTCCCTGTTTGGTATATATATTGCCTTGCCTTGCGGTTGACGGTGGGTGTAGTTCAGTTGGCAGAGCGCCAGGTTGTGGCCCTGGAGGCCGTGGGTTCAAATCCCATCACCCACCCCAGTCCTTTCCTGGACCGATGCGCCGAAGTGGCGGAATTGGTAGACGCACGGGTCTCAAAAACCCGCGAGATTTTCTCGTATCGGTTCGATCCCGATCTTCGGCACCACAGATTTCTCCCGGTCGCTCCGCCGGGACCTCGGGATGGTCAAGCCGGCCGGATTCAAAAGTCCGGTCGGCTTTTTCTTTAGTGTTTTATCATGGAACGATTTCCACGGCAGGCTGGCCAAGAGCATACGCCGTGCAGCCATCCGCGTTCATGGGCCGGGGCGCCGAAACCCGACATGGACGCCATGGACGTTTAGGGCCGCATCTGAGCGGCGTTCCGCGCTGAGCGGCATTCGCCGCGCGAAGCTTTTCCGCTTCACGGCGGCGCCTGCCGGCTGGGGAGGGGGAGGGGGAGGGGAGGGGAGGGTGGCTCCGGGCA